>JAEWHU010000023.1 GCA_023387635.1 Bacillota bacterium | reverse complement strand
GTATTACCATATATTCAACAAAATCCTGACGTATAGCTCTATTTTTACATGTTTTATTTTTCTTTTCTCCAATACATCTATAAACAATACGTTCTTTTCTATTACCTCTTGCTGGAGCTCTATCCTCCGCATAAGACATATTGTGCTTCTTTTATTACGCAATAGAGAGAAATTACGAATTAAATCTGAAGTTTATTAAATTAATTTCTTTTTAATAGATTAAATAGAAGTTCACAGACGAATTTCAGCCAAATTAAAATAACTATTGGTTCAAAGTATTGGATATAATAAATGTAAGCATAAAACTTAAATCTCTGTGAATCTGTACTCATTGGAGAAATTCCAAACCCCCTAATATATAGATATCTATAAATAAGTATAAAACTTGTAATAAATATTACCATACATATAGAGTTATCAGAAAATGAACCGAATTTAAGTAGTCTTTTCATGTTATAACCTCCTTCTTTATCTAATACATACATAATATACCATTATTTAACAAAAATCAATGTATAAAGCCTTTATACAACATATGAGGTTCGGTTGGTACTCTTCGGGTTGCTTTATTATTACAATACTAAAAAGGCTACTGGAGGATATCCAATAGCCTAATTTTTTAATGTATTATTAATTTTTGTGCATCATTTCTAGACATACTTTATAATTATTTCCTAATAGATTAGTAGACTATTTTTTTTCTACTTTACGTAATGCAAGAAACAGTAAAACTAGCCCTGCGCCTGTTAAGATGTGTGCAATTCCAGCAATACCAGAGATAGAAGCGTTTGCACCTTTGGAAAGGGGGGTACCAAGTACTTCTAGAATTCCACGTACTAGCATCATGATAGTAGTAAGGGGAACTCCAACGTTATATAGAACTAAAAACTGCTTAAACTGTTTTTGCTCTATAAGGTTTGTATGTATTGTAAATAAAGCGACAAACAAAAATACAAACATGCCCAATGCAAATAAATGTGTATGCATCTTTCCAAGGGTAGTAACATCAGTATATCCATTAAATTTTGTGAATTCACGATAGAACACACCGCTTACCAAAGCAGCTGCTGCATAACCAAAAGCTAAGTTGATCATTTTTTTCATAATTTTTGCTCCTTTCTCATATCAAAATATCCAATTAATATTGTCCACACATATGCAATTGTTTTTGGAATCATTAACATTCCAATGAGTGGATAAATGTCTGCCCAAAGAACAACAGGAATGTAAAATGCAAAACTCAAAACGATTGTTAGCCACATAAAACGGTAGGCATGATCGTTAGTAGTCTTCGCTGATTTATAGAATAGCGCAATGACAAGAATACCCATAATAGCAAAAGGGATATTGCGAATTATTGCAAAGGAGAGAGATGCATTGGCACTAGTCCATTCATTTTGTGGGAATAAGCAAAGTACGATACGTACAATTGCAAGTGTGTACATTGTTATAGTGATTGTCTTTTGACCAACTACTTTATAGCGGATTCGCCACACATAGTAGAGTAGGACGTAAAATATGGTCATCGTTATGGAGGTAATTAGCTTTCCAACGCCCAGTGCGAAAGTATAGTTCTCAAGTCCTGTTGTGCAAAGGGCATATGCACGAGGTACGAGATGGAACGCATCACCTGTGCCAAGGGTAACTGCCATAATACCAAACAGTAAGTACTGTTTGTTTCCTTTGTTATTTTTTATCATTGTTATACCAATGACAGTGACCGTAATAAGATATACGGCATCAAATAAGGTTTCCATAATTGCTTGCATAGTGTGTTCTCCTTTTATAATTGAACTTTGTTCATTTTGGTTGCTATAGAAACCCGTCTCTAAGGACGGGCTACCAAACATTCATAAATTAATCATAAATAAATCGTTCGCTTTATAATTTCTGTCAGTATTCTACAGGAGGTTTCATGTTTCATAAGCAACGTAATTATATTGGAAAAAATAAAATCAACGAAGTCTTTCTGCGTAAAATTCTCTGTAAAGACAGAAAGGTTTACCTTTTTGTCTTTCTGCAAAGTTACTAGCATTCCAGATTTCATGTGATTGAAATATTTTGACATCACTTGCCTACCTTTTTCCTTGTCTGAACTTGCAAAACTCATGGAGTGTGCAGTAAAGAAGTCAGGGTATTCTGAAATTCCGACTTTAACCCTCTCAAACATCCATATCACATAATCTACAAAACAATCTTGTTCATTACTAATTTTATTTAGTTTAAAAATACTTTCCCAGACATCCTGTATTACGGCTGCAACTAAATCTGATTTTGATGGAAAATAATTGTAGACCGATCCAACAGAAACATTACACTTCATAGCTACAGTACGCATATTTAAAGATTGAAAGCCATGTTCTGTGGCAAGTTCTCTACACACGGTGAGAATAGCTTCTTTTGATGTGACAACTTTATTTATGCCCTTCACCTCCAAACTGAACTATGTTCATTATAATGCACACATTTCTCACTGTCAAGGAGTGAGTTATATGTAATTGGTATTTTTTTATTGATAAAAATCCAATATTTGGTATAATGAAATTATATAAAAATGGATTTATATGGGAGAATAATATGAATCAAGGGGAGCGCATTTTTAAAGATAGTGATGAAGATGTTAGCTATAATGCTATTAATTTTAAGATTGAAGATAAAGAAAAGAAAAACAGAAAGATAAAATTAATTTCACTTAGTATATTAGGAACAGTAATAATTATAGGATATTTCTTTCTTTTCTTTCAGCAAATAGCAAACACTTCAATTGGTAAGCTTAGTGTTGAAAAGGAAAGTGACAAGATAACTTATATAAATAATTCAATAGTTTATAAAGAGCTATTTGAAGTATATGGGAAACCAAATAAAACTAGTGAGGCAATAGTTAAAATTCATTATAAAGATAAAATTAATAGCTACCGAGTTACTTTTAGTAATAGCAATAGTTGGGGAAATGGTGTAATAACTTTATATGATAATAATGAGCAGATTATATATAGTAATGAATACAATGATGATATAATTGTGTTTAGTAACAATTTAGATGATTTTATAGGTAGTACTATTATTACCAATGGAGTGTATTCACATGGAGTTAGAAGTTTTAATGAATTATCTGAAGCTGAAATAATTAACTTGGTATTAAGAAGTAATGTAAGTTTTAGAGGAAACCTTTATATCTTATTTTGTACTTTTATCTTAGTTATAATTGAAGTTTATAGTATATTACGATGGGAAAAGGCATTTGAGAGAAAAATGAAATGGTATACTAGTGATGCTATTTCTCCTTCGGATACATATGAAATGAGTGTTAGACTCAACCAGTTAATCATATTTGTTATGATAATTATATCACTTTTTGCAGCTTTTGTTATATAACCATTTAAGTTGTACATTGCTATATTATACTAAAAATGCTAAAATGTAATAGTAATTAGGACATATTATAACGTTAGATTTATAATGGAATGTAATTACGATAAATGTACTAGTAGAAAGGATAATATTATGAAGACAATAAAATGGGGCATCATAGGGGCAGGAAATATTTCATCAACTTTCGCTACTTCCTTAAACAATATGGAATATACAGAATTAGTAGCAGTAGCTTCAAGAGATATGACAAGAGGGAAAGAATTTGCAACAAAGTATAATGCAAAGAAAGTATATGACAGTTATGAGGCTTTAGCAAAAGATGAAGATATAGATGTTATATATATTGGTACACCACACTCAGAGCATCTTAAAAATGCCGAGATTTGTATCCGTAATAAAAAAGCAGTTCTATGTGAGAAAGCTTTTACAACTAATGCAAAAGAAACAAAATATTTAATGAAATTAGCAAAAGAAAATAATGTTTTTTTAATGGAAGCGATGTGGACCAAGTTTTTACCAGTCACACTTAAGGTAAAGGAATGGATTAAAGAAGGAAGAATTGGTAATATATCAAATCTTCAAATTAATTCGGGTTTTTGCAGGGAAATGGATAATACTCATAGATTATTAAACCCTGAACTGTCAGGAGGAGCACTTTTAGATATTGGTATATATGCTATTACTTATGCTATTCATATGATGGAACAATTACCTACTAGTATTAGTTCAAAAGTTAAAAAAGCAGAAACAGGTGTAGACATTCAAGAATCCATATTGTTTCAATTTGAGAATGGTGCATTAGCAACACTTAATGCTGCTGTCCGTACTGAGGTAGGAAAAAATGCAATTATAATTGGAGAAAAAGGAAGAATAGAAGTACCATCTTTCTGGAGTGGAAAGGAAGCTTTTCTATATAGTGCAGATGGTACACTAATGGAATCCTTTAAGGAAGATACTAATATACGAGGATATGAATATGAAGCATATGAAGTTAATCGTTGTCTAAGAGAAGGTAAACTAGAAAGTAATATTAACCCACTAAAAGACACCTTAGATATAATGGAGATTATGGATGGACTTCGAGCAGAGTGGGGAATTATATATCCACATGAGCAATAAGTAATATTGTAATATCATATTTATATTGATATAATAATCACGGACAAAAACTTTAGATATGCGGAGGAATTCATTGAATGAAAAAGTCACTAATGACATTATTATTGGGATTATGTTTATTTGCATTAGTAGGATGTGGAACAAAAGAAAATAATGATGGAACAGTAGATCAATTAGGTAAAGTAAAAAAAGGTGAAACAGTTGCAGAAGTTGTAGTGAAAGATTATGGTACAATCTATATTCGTTTTTTTGAGAACGAAGCGCCAAAAGCAGTAGAAAACTTTATAACTCATGCTAAAAATGGTTATTATGATGGTTTGATTTTTCATCGTGTTATGAATGATTTCATGATTCAAGGTGGAGATCCTCTTGGTTTAGGATATGGTGGAGAGAGTATCTGGAATGAAAATTTTGAAGATGAATTTAATGAGAATCTACAACCAATTCGTGGTGCATTATGTATGGCCAATTCAGGTCCAAATACAAATGGAAGTCAATTCTTTATTGTTCAATCAGGTGAAAAATATGATAGTGCTACTTTAGACGCATATGGAAGCAAAATGGGTGTAGAATTTAATGATGTAGCTAAGAAAGCTTATGCTGAAGTTGGTGGTACACCATGGCTTTATAATGCACATACTGTATTTGGCCAAGTATACGAAGGTCTTGATGTAGTAGATGCTATTGCAGCAACTAATACTGATGCCAATGATAAACCAACTAACGATGTGATAATTGAAAAGATTAATATTGTAGAGTATAAGTAAAATAAACATCCGTAGTACTATTTATGTGCTACGGATATATTTTTAGAGGTGAGATATGGTAAATGATGAGCAAAAATTAGTTGATGGATTCCTTTTTAGTACGACTAAGGAATTTGTTCAAGGGAAAAATGAGTTTGAAACAATTACATATTTAAGGGAAAAGTCAGATATATCGAATCCTAGAATAGCCTTAAAGTTATATAAAAAGCTAATTGAAAGCGATACTTTTCATACCATGGTTGGTTATGTATTTTTAAAAGAATTACAAGATATTATTATAAATGCAAAAATTATTAAAGAAGATGAACTAACTAAAATATATATTCCTACAAATTTATCTTATGATGAAGAAACAACATCAAAACCAGCTAATCAGTATAAAGTAAAAATAACTAATCTTCAAACGACTTTAAGAAATTCTCGTATTATAAATTTATTTTTAATTGCTACTATAATAATTATGTTTATTATTGCGTTATTTGCAGATAAATCTGTTTATACTAACTTTGAAGCAGAATTAATAAATCAGTACTCTACATGGCAAGAAGACTTGAAATTAAAAGAGGAAGAATTAAAGTTATTTGAAGAAAGTTTAGATGAGAGAGAAAAAATCATCTTAGAAATAGAAGAAGGAAATAGATAATTTAAGAAAGTGATACTTTTTACTTTTCATACTTTTTTCATATATACTTGATATAATATTACCAAATTATAATAAAATTCAAAGCACTTATTATTAGAACTTGGAGGACAATTATGGACAAATTGAAAATATTAGTTGTTGATGATGAAAGTAGAATGAGAAAATTAGTAAAAGATTTTCTTGGTAAGAAGAATTTTGAAGTTTTAGAAGCAGAAAATGGTGAAATAGCAGTTGATATTTTCTTTGGAACCAAAGATATCGCTCTAGTTATACTTGATGTTATGATGCCTAAAATGGATGGATGGCAAGTATGTAGGGAATTAAGACAATATTCTAAAGTTCCAATTATTATGCTTACCGCAAAAAGTGATGAAGCAGACGAGCTTCTTGGATTTGAACTTGGGGTGGATGAATATATTTCTAAACCATTTAGTCCTAAGATATTGGTTGCTAGAGTTGAAGCAATATTAAGGCGTAGTAATGTTCTTGATCAAGATACAGTGGAAATAGGTGGAATTATTCTTGATAAAGCAGCTCATCAAGTTAAGATAGATGGTGAAAATATCGACTTAAGTTACAAAGAGTTTCAATTATTAACTTATTTTATAGCGAATAAAGGAGTTGCATTATCAAGAGAAAAGATACTGAATAATGTATGGAATTATGATTATTTTGGAGATGCTAGAACTATTGATACCCACGTAAAGAAATTAAGAAGTAAAATGGGTGATAAAGGTGATTATATTAAAACCATTTGGGGAATGGGCTATAAATTTGAAGTGGAATAAGTGGATAGTTTATGAAGGATTGGAGAATTAATGATGAATCACAACAATAGTATGGACATAAGCCAAAAACATTATAAAAATGAAAATAAATTTTCCGCAAGACATTCTTTAAGAGTGAAACTCACCTGCACACTTACTATACTAATAATCATAACTATTTTATTCTTTTTAATAGTAAACATGGCATTTTTAGAAGAGTATTATTTGCATAATAAGATTAATGGTTTAGGTAGTACTTATATTGAAATAAATAATATTTTTGCAGATAAAACTGATTTTTCAGATCTATCAAATGACGAAGTGCTTAGATTGGAGAGAATTAGTGAAAAAAACAATATTAAAATTTATATTTTAGGTGAATATTCTGCCAAAATGTTTCCTGCTACAGAATATGATGTTAGGGATTATGAAAATATAAAAAAAATATATGAAATTTTTAAACCATATTATTATATTGAACTTAGTCCGGAAAAATCAATAGCTGAATTAAAATCCACTTCACGATATAGTATATATAAATTACAAGATAACAATCTTGATTCACAAAGTATTGATTTGGTTGGTTTACTAGGCAACAATTTTGATATATGTATTCGTGCAAATTATGAGAGTATGAGAGAAAGTGTAAGTATAGCCAACGAATTCTTCGCTTATATAGGAATATTAGTGGCAATTCTTGGTTCTATAATTATGTTTTATATTAGTAAAAAGTTCACAATGCCGATTTTACAATTATCTAATATTGCTAAAAAAATGTCAGATCTTAATTTTGATGTGAAATATAATGTGGATACTCAAGATGAAGTTGGAGAATTAGGTCATAGTATTAATATTTTGTCAGAAAAATTGGAAAAAACAATCTCAGAGCTAAAGAGCGTGAATAATGAATTATTAACAGATATTGAGCAAAAAATTCAAATAGATGAAATGAGAAAAGACTTTCTATCCAATGTAACCCATGAATTAAAAACACCTATAGCATTAATTCAAGGTTATGCAGAAGGATTAAAAGATAATATTAATGACGATGAAGAAAGTAGAGAATTTTACTGTGAAGTTATTATTGATGAAGCTCATAAAATGAATGTAATGGTAAAAAAATTACTTTCACTAAATCAAATTGAATTTGGTAATAATCAAGTAAACATAACTAGATTTGACATTGTTGAATTAATTCAATCTGTACTTAATTCAACTGAAATTTTATTTAGGCAAAAGCAAGTTAAATTAATATTTGATTATAAAGAACCAATTTATGTATGGTCTGATGAGTATATGATTGAGGAGGTTGTTACTAATTATATAAGTAATGCACTTAATCATGTGGATGGTGCAAAAATCATAGAAATCATGTTAATTGAAAAAGAAAATTCTATACGTGTAGCTGTTTTTAATACAGGAAAAAATATTCCTGAAGAAGATATAGATAATATTTGGATTAAATTTTATAAAGTGGATAAGGCAAGAACTAGAGAATATGGTGGTAATGGAATTGGTTTATCTATAGTTAAAGCAATTATGACTTCTTTAAACCAATCCTTTGGTGTCAAGAATCATAAATCAGGTGTTGAATTTTGGTTTGAAATTGATACTAAGACAGATTAGAAATATAATTAAAATATGATTGCCCAAAATGTATTTTAATGATATTATATAGATGTGTTTTGATACGATAGGAGGAAAATATATGAAAAAACCCTTTATATTAATGATATTAATGTGCGTGGTTTTATTATCAGGCTGTTCTAGTTTGACTAAGTTAACTGAAGATGAAAGCAATATACTCACGGAATATATGGCTGGTGTTGTATTAAAACACGCGGATGACTATACGGATGGACTTCTTAGTATGGAAGAAATTGAAGAGGAAGAAGCAAAAGAGGACGCTAGAAATAAGAGAATAGAAGAAAATAATAACCAAGTTAGTACCAATGAATCTTCAACTTCTATAAATCAGAAGCCTTCTTCTAGTTCAAAGAATCAAAACATTTCTGATATTAAATTTGTTAGTTTAACAAAAGCCGTTGGAAATAGTAATTTTAAAATCAACTATAAAAAGTATGAATTATACGATAAATACATTTCAGAGGATTCCACAAGTAATATGACTTTAGAAGCAGGGGAAAACAAGAGTTTGTTAGTACTTTATTTTGACATTAAAAATTTATCAAATGAGGCTTTAAAGATTGACTTGGTGGAAGAAGGAATAGGTTATCAGGTATCATTAAACAATGGAAAAAAACTGAAACCTTTGTTGACCTTATTAATGAATGATATTCAATATCTAAATCTAGATATAGTTGCGAATAAGACAAGAGAAGCAGTTATTATATTTGAAGTAGATAAAAACACAGACCTTTCAAACTCAGTTTTAACAGTTACTAGGAAGGAAATGACTTCAAGTATTAAATTAAAATAATCTTTACCCAAAGGAGCAAAGTTATGATTTTTGTTGAGAAACGGAGAACTAAGTTTTTAGCATTACCAATTTGTTTTACTACCTATACTCTATCTGATGAGAAAATTACTATAACAAGTGGTTTTCTTGATATTACAGTTGATGATGCATATATGTACAAGGTTCAGGATGTTAAACTTACAAGAAGCTTTATGGAGAGGTTGTTTAACTTAGGGTCTATTACATGCTATACAGGCGATACAACTCATCCTGAACTAAAATTATTGCATATAAAGAACTCTAATATAATAAAAGATTTCTTATTGGAGGCTTCGGAAGCTTCTAGAAGAAAAAGAAGAATTCTTCATAGTATGGACATTGATGCTATTGAAGTAGAAGAATAATCTAAGTTTAGAAATAGCAAGAATTAAAATAATATGGATCTAAATTACATACAATAAGGGAAAACAGTAGATATTAGTATTATATAAGTTTTTATTGATGTATGTTTATAATTAGGACGAGTCAAATAAAAGACTGGTCCTTTCTTGTGTGATAAATGAAAAAAATCCATGAAAAAATGTTTAGTAGATTAATAAACTTTGGAAAAAGGTTCCACTTTTGGAGGGAACCTTTTCACACAATCTATATATGGGGAGGAGAGAGTGAGATATAATCACTTTCTATCTACAATTATAAATATAAAATATGAGTAAAGTATGAAGATTATTAGAATATTTTGTTAACATTTTTGTTCATATTTAAGATAGGAGTCCATGGAATGAATTATAAATTATTAGTTGAAACAG
>JAEWHU010000390.1 GCA_023387635.1 Bacillota bacterium | reverse complement strand
GGCCACCATGTGGATCTTGTCTTGAGATGGAATTTTGCTGATGTTCTACTTTTTGTTGGATTTGCATAAATTTATCAATTTGCTTTTTGAACTCACGTTGCTCATTCCTTGCATTTTGTTCCTGCTTAATTATGCTAGATAACCGTTCTTTAATATATACTTTATAAGGAATTTTAGCAATGGTATACTTAGCTTCCGTTTTTCGCTTTATTTGCTCTATATGAATTACCATATTAGCTGTATTTTCAATTAGATATTCGTCATGTGAAATAAATAGAATGGGTAAATCGCATTTGTTTATAAAGGATTCCAACCATTCTAGTGTTTCAATATCCAAATCATTGGAAGGCTCATCTAAAAGGAGAATGTCTGGGTGGCTCATTAAAATTCTTGCGATCTGTAACTTCACCTTCTCCCCACCTGAAAGTTCATTAACTTTTTGTTCGGAAAAGAAGAGCTCATGAGTCAAATTAAGAGTTTTTCCTATTTGAGCTAGTTCATTTGGAAGTAAATCTAAGAATTCTGGTATAGCAAGACAAAATTCATAAATGGATTTCATGTTATCTATAGCATCCATTTCTTGAGAAAGATATCCAAGTTTTTTATTATTTCTTATTATTTCTCCTGTATATTCAATGTAATCTTCCACCATATCAGGATTATATATTAATTTGATTAAAGTTGATTTACCATTACCCTCTTCACCAATGATGACTGCTTTGTCGCCCTGATTTAATGAAAGAGTAAAATCATTTAATATAGTTCTTAAATCTTTTTTGTGAGTTATTGTTAAATTACGTATCTGTAACATATAGTTTCTCCTATGATATTATTTTTCAGAGAATACCAAACTATAATTATACACATAAAAATAGACTATGAATTACATAGGTATCATGACATATAATCTAAAATTCGGTAACAGAATTAAGCCTGTAAAACAGACCTCTGAAAATAATTCTGTAATTAATCGAAATTTTTGATTATATATTCATTGCTACCTCCAATTTATTCTTAAATTAAAAAGTATTTTTATTTTTACTTTTTCTACATTTTAACATGTTGATTCTCTTTTGTCGAGTGTCAATAAACAAACCAAATTAATAAATGGGATATGAATTAAGTTTTCATATCCCATTTATTCATCCTAAAGAGGTGTTCCTGTATAATGATAGATGCAATCTCTTAAGAATTTAGCACCACCAGGTTGTTCTTTATCGTAATATTTTGAAAATCTCTCATCCTCTACATACATGTTTGCAAGTCCAGCATGAGCTTCTTTGGAATAACTAGGCCAAGTGTAACTTAACCATCTCTTATGCATATCTGCAAGTTCCATTGCAGATTCACTCGTTGGGTCACCAATCTCAAATGCTTCTTTTAGTTTATCAATAATACTGATTTCTAGTGACTTAAATTCCTTATATTGTTCTTCCGTCATGTTCATAAGTTTTGCGTTTGACTTATCAATAGTATCATTTCCATACTTTTCTCTTATTTCATCGCCATATTTGGTTTCATTGTCATTAACCATTTGTTTTTTAAATCCTTCAAACTTTTCTTGACTACTCATATTTATTTTCCCTTCTGATAATAATATTGTTTTCTTAACATTATTGATTAATATATCTAGCTGTTTTCTTTTAGCAACAAGTTGTTCATGATGTTCTTTCAAAGCATTAGATTTATCAAAGGTAGGCGCATTAACAATCTCTTTTATGCTTTCTAAGTTCAATCCAAGTTCACGATAGAACATGATTTGCTGCAGCTTATCTACTTCGTTTACACCATAGATTCGATATCCTGATGAATTTATTCTAGCCGGCTTCAGAATATCTATCTCATCATAATATCTAAGTGTTCTTGTGCTTATTCTAGCTAAATTAGCTAGTTTTTGTATTGTATATTCCATATGGATACCTCCTACATACTTTAATATAAACCTTTACGTAGCGTTAATGTCAAGAATTATTTTTTCAAATATTTTATATCTTTTACAAGATTATATTAAAAATAGGCCCAAGGAATGTAAAACACTCCCAAAGCCTATTAATACCAAAGCATCAAACTTCTATTCCTTATCACTTAACATCAAAAACATTGCTTTTACATCACTTTTAGTAAATTTTCTTCATATAAGTCGTTCGGTTACTATAACAGGTGTATTTTCCATATGACCAATACCCTCCTAATTCTATTACAATAATTCTATTAACCATTCATCACCTTTTTTTATGTAATTGAATTCACTTAAATTCTCAGATTCAAACACAGTAAACATCTTATCAAAATCACTTGCTAAGTTATAGTCACAAAGCTTGTCCTTATTAATCCAAAAGACATCCCCTTCATCCGAAGATTCTAATTCTCCTTCATATTGATTTGTTTTATAAAACAAAACAATATAACGTTCATCTTCTTTAGTTTGAAACTGTTTTATTCCACATAGAATTGGATTATTTATAGTAAGTCCAGTTTCTTCGTATACTTCACGAACAACGGAATGATGAAAGGATTCACCTTTTTCAACATGTCCACCTGGGAATGTAATTCCTGGCCAATTAGAATTCTTTCTATCTTGAACTAAAATTCTTCCTTTATCATCATAAATCATACACATATTTGTAAATATCGCTTTTTCACTTCTGTTCATTATTTATCTCCTGTAATTTTAGATATATAGAATGATACTTTTATTATACCATTAATACGTTCTTAGTATGTACGGGTCATTAGAATGACCGTTTTCTTAAACCAGTTATTAAAAGAAATAGAACTGTTTTATGCAATATTTTGAATATTATAAAGTATAATATCCTTTATTAAAGCTTTATCAAATTCCTTATCATTTGGTATTTTTATTGCACCTTTTGAAGTTTGATATTGGGCTAACCTGTCAGAAAATACTACTATTGCATCAGGACCCGGATATAAGCCAACATGGTTTTTATGAGCAGCAAAATGTATAATATTTTTTTTCATATAAAAGGTTGGCATCCCCCAACTAATCTTCTCTTTTAATTCTGGTGCTATGTCTAATATAAGTTGTCTAAGTTCATTTAATTTAGGTTGAATTGATTCATCACATGATTTAATGTAATCATCAATTGTACTAATTTTATTTTCTTCCATGTTATCGTCCTTTCTATTTTATCACACTAGCAAATGTAATAATATTACCATCCAAATCTTTTATTTGCATAGATTTAGCACCCCATGGATAAGTTCGTGGTGGATTTATAATATCAATTTTTAAACCACTGATTCTGTTATATAGCGCGTCTACATCATCAACTATAAATTGCAATACTATAGTATTACCAGAATTATTGAATATTAAATTCATATCTTCCTTAGCGCAATTCCTATCATATATTGCCAATCCCGCACCATCAACATTAATATTTGCATGAATTTCATTGATATCGGATGTAGTACCAAGTACGGTATCATAAAACTTAGCTAATGAAATTACATCGTCAGTAATAATACATGAACCGTTATATTGCATACCTATAACCTCCTATTATATAGATAGTCTCCTTAACTAATTAGTGCTGTACTGCTATTGTTTATCTTCATATTTTTTCTTTATTAGAAATCTTTTTTGATATTTTATGATTGCATATTCTGTAATTGTTTGAAGACAGGTTACATCTGATATTCCACCAATGATACCTGCAATAGGTATCCCTTGAAGAAATTTCATGTATAAGAGTTCCGAGGAAAGGGTTTTTGCAGCACATTTAATCTGTTCGTCTATCTTAATAGATACAGCTTCGCCTTGATTTAACTTAAATATAAGTTTATTCATTTTGGCATCTAATTCTTCAAAATCATTACCATAATACATAGCAGTATATATTAATTGTAATATAAAGTTTCTTTCCTCTTCTGATTCATATTCAAAGCCATAACTTAATGCAATTTCATATATACTTTTTA
>JAEWHU010000387.1 GCA_023387635.1 Bacillota bacterium | reverse complement strand
GGCCACAGGATTATGAAGAGGAAGAACCAGGACATAGACATATCTCTCATTTATATGGACTTCATCCTTCAGAGCAAATTACCATGGATGAAACACCAGAACTTGCAAGGGCAGCTAAAATTACATTAGAGAGAAGACTATCTTACGGTGGTGGCCATACAGGTTGGAGTCGTGCCTGGATAATGAATCACTATGCAAAACTATGGGATGGGGAAAAGGCATATAATAACTTAGAACTGTTATTAGGCAAATCTACACTACCAAATATGTTTGATAACCATCCACCATTCCAAATTGATGGTAACTTTGGAGGGTGTGCAGCCATAGCAGAAATGTTAGTGCAAAGTACCTCCAAGAGAATTATCTTACTCCCTGCACTGCCAAAAGCATGGAATAAAGGTTCTATAAATGGGCTATGTATAAAAGGTGGCGGTGAGATAAATATGTCATGGGAGAATGGTGAACTTACTAGTGCAAGTATAAAAGCAACGAGGGATTTGAATACCATAGTAGTATATAAAAATAAGAGAGTAAGTATATCTTTAAACAAACATGAGTCTATAGATTTAAGTAGTATGTTAAAGTTAAGTAAAATAAAGTGATGGAAAATAAAAAGTAAGAAACCTCTAGATGAATTAGTAGAAGCATCGCCAAATGAAGTGGCGGTGCTTTTGTTATAGGGAAAAAATGGTTGATTTCTTGTTTGATATATGGTAAAATATAGATATTAATCTGCGTTACGCAGGAACGAAAGGAGTTTTTTATATGTCTAAATTATTTTATGAGGTGTCTAATATATAAAACTGAATACGGGCGCAACACTGAGTGTATAGGGAATATGACCCTTTTATCAGTGTGCCTAATGTAACCTTTCGTGAATATCAAAGCTTAGGTAGTACAATTTTTGCTATGCAATTATCACACTTTAGGGTGTGTTATTTTTGTGCAATTTTGTCTGTTAAACCGTAGTAAGCAGTCATGAACGGCTGCTTGCTACGGTATTTTTGCGCCCTTTTTTAGGCAGAAAGGAGTGATTTTTATAATTGATGTAACGACTAAAACATTATCACAGAATAATATTGGAGGAATTATGAATCTAACAGACTACGGTTTTATACCGCAAATTTATGGTACAGACACAGATAGAACTTATGCAAGAGTTATTGCTGTGCATAAAGATAGCTACAACCTTATCACCCAGCATGGCGAATGTATGGCAAAACTAAAATCCAGCGTGTATTTTAACAATTGCACAGAGGAATTCCCTACCACTGGTGATTTTGTAGAAATTCAATATAACAAGGAGGGTAACAGCCTTATTTTAAAAACCTTAAAACGAATATCAAAATTTGCGAGAAATGATTTATCTGGTCATGGGGTTGGATATGTTAAAACCATCAAAGAGCAGACGGTTGCTGCTAATTTTGATTATGTATTCATCATGCAATCCCTTAACCATGATTTGAATCTAAAGCGATTGGAACGTTATTTAGCCCAGTCATGGCAATCAGGTGCAGTGCCTGTTGTGGTACTGACGAAAGCAGATTTGATAGAAGACTATAAAGAGTCTCTTACCTTGGCGAGGGAAACTGCTATTGGCGTGGATGTGCATCCTATTAGCGTAAAAACAGGCGAAGGCATAGATGGACTTTCTGACTACTTAAAGAAAGGTAAGACCATAGTGTTGCTTGGCTCATCGGGTGTTGGAAAATCCAGTCTTGTTAATGCTTTGGCTGGCAAGGAAGTGATGTCTGTCAATGATATTCGAGAGGACGATAGTAAAGGCAGACACACTACCACCCATCGCCAGCTAATTAGATTGGACAGCGGTGTGATGATTATTGACACCCCCGGTATGCGTGAGCTTGGTATGTGGAATGTATCCCAGGGTTTGTGTGAAAGCTTTTCTGATGTAGAGCAATTTTTAGGTCAATGCAAATTCTCAAATTGTAAGCATCAAAGTGAGCCTGGATGCATGATTAAAAAAGCAATTGAAAATGGAAGTTTAGCTTATGAACGATGGGAAAGTTATCTGGCTCTAAAAAAAGAAGCAGCATTTGTTGATAATAAAGCATCCTATTTACGTAGTAAAGATAGTCAACATGTAACCATGAAAATATGGGAAAGACAGAAGAAAAAAAAGGGGGTATCATATGAGATATAATGAGATTAATCAATATGCAGATTCTTATATACTTCCTCTCGTATCAGAGCTGTACGCGTTGGAAGGCTATGAAATTAGACAAATTAACCCTCATGAGGGCGGACGAAATATTGTTTACAACTGTGAGAAAGAGGGTACTGGTGCAAAAATAATCAGAATTGCCTACTTAAAGGACAGGAGTCTAGATGATTTACTTAGTGAAGCACAATATATTAAGTATTTATTCGAGAATGGCGGTAGTGTATCCAATGTAATTAGCTCTAAGAAGGGACATCTGGTGGAAGAGATAATTTATAATAATCACACCTTTTTTGTTTGCTTGTTTGATAAGGCCAAGGGAAAAATGTTTGTAGACAATAATTATCGGTACAGGGAAGGAGTACCTATTACCGAATATTATTATAACTGCGGTAAAGTTCTTGGGAAACTGCATCAATTGTCAAAAAGTTATACTCCACTCCATCCAAGGTATAGTTTTTTTGATAAATACAATGCCAAATATATCAATAAATTGATACCAGATTCCTTATCATTACTTAAGGAGAAGCTGATAGAACTCCTTAAAAACTTAGAAGAAGTAGATAGAAGTGGTGAATCATTTGGTATGGTTCATTTTGATTATAACGATGGTAATTATATGATAGATTTTGATTCTGGTCAAATAACGGTGTATGATTTTGATAATTCATGTTTCTGTTGGTATATGTTTGACCTAGCATCCTTATGGGGAAATGGAATGGGCTGGATACAATTTGAACCAGATGTTAATAAACGTAAAAAGTTTATGGAGGATTATTTTAAAACAGCCCTTGCTGGATACAAAACTGAGACTAAGCTCGAAGATTCCATGTTGGATAAATTACCCTTATTTATACAAGTAGGCCTTATGGAAGCTATTTTAGATCGATTCGAGGTCATGGAAAGAAACGGACAGATTATAGAATGTGATGAGGAACTGTCCTACCTCATAAAATGTATTGAAGAGGATATCCCGTATCAGGGATTTTTCCATGAGATTTACTCATGGAAAGAACCTTTTACCTATGAGGAACGTAATATTTAATCTGTTTGGTATAGTTATCTAAATTACAACATGGCATATTCCAATATAGAATATGCCATGTTGTTTCGTTATTCCAATGGAGTAGAATCAATATGAAAGATACCAATTTCTTTATAATTATCCAATTTGAAATTTATAGTTTCTAAGCTATGATTTAAAAAATCAAGTTGTGATAATATTTCTTTTTTATGATTCTCTAGTAGTACTTTACGCTCTTCACATGTTTTCTCACCTTGTAAGCAAAGATTCATAAATTCTTTGATCTGGGATAGAGACATGCCACTATTTTTTAAACAACATATAAGCTCAATCCAACAAATATCATTTTCGGTGTAGAGTCTTTGCCCTGAAGAACTTCGTTTTAAAAGAGGCATAAGCCCTTCTCTGTCATAGTATCGTAAAGTATGGTCTGTTAGTCCAGTGCGAATTGCTACTTGCTTGATGGTATATTCCATATAGTTTTCTCCTTTTTTTATTGAAACATATAAATTAATTTAAATTTTATTAAAATATATCTTGACTTTGAGTAAACTCTAAGGTTTATTATAGTAGATAGGAATGAAAAGGTAAAGGAAAAGTGTGAAAGGAAGGCAATTAGTGTATGTACGAAGCAAAAAAAGAACGTTATGATGATATGCAATATAATAGATGTGGAAAGAGTGGTTTAAAATTACCAGCAGTGTCATTAGGCTTATGGCATAATTTTGGTAGTAATGCAAGTTTTGATACTATGAAAGAATTATGTTTTACAGCATTTGATGAGGGAATAACTCATTTTGATTTAGCGAATAATTATGGTCCTGTCGCTGGCAGTGCAGAAGAGAATTTTGGACGTATATTAAAAGGTGGACTTGGTGTATATAGAGATGAAATTATAGTTTCTACAAAGGCTGGTTACGGAATGTGGGAAGGACCTTACGGAGATTGGGGTTCTAAGAAATACTTAGTTTCAAGTCTTGATCAAAGTTTAAATCGTATGGGACTTGATTATGTTGATATCTTTTACCATCACAGACCAGATCCAGAAACTCCATTAGAAGAAACAATGTTAGCACTTGATTCAATCGTTAAAAGTGGTAAAGCATTATATGTTGGTATCTCAAATTATAACAAGGAACAAACAAAAGCAGCAATGGAGATATTGAAAGAATTAAAAACTCCATTTGTGATTAATCAAATTAGATATTCAATGTTTGATAGATGGATTGAAACAGATGGCCTAAAATCCTATGCTGCAAAAAATGGAGTAGGTTTAATTGCTTTTTGTCCATTAGCACAAGGATTATTAACGGATAAGTACCTTCATGGAATTCCAGAAGATAGTAGAATAAAAACAGATGGTCGTTTCTTAAATGAAAATGCAATTAATGCAGAACGCTTACAACAAATCAGTGATTTAAATGCAATTGCATTAAATAGAGGTCAAACTTTAGCACAAATGGCTTTATCTTGGGTACTTCGCGATGGTGAAGTAACAAGTGTATTAATTGGAGCTTCAAAAGCAAGACAAATTATAGAGAATGCTAAAATTGTAAAAGCACCTGCATTTACAAAAGATGAATTAAATGCGATAGAAGTAATATTACATAGATAATATTAAAAGTTACAAATAACAAAACAAATTAAGTAAAATAAAAGTATTCTACTTTATAAAAACAACTGTTTAGTTTTTTGTTCCCTAAAATTAAAAAAATTCCCACTAGTTAGTTTTAGTGGGAATTTTTTTATGTAGGTATTACATTGCAGTTAATCCACCATCAACGACAAATTCTGCACCTGTAGAGTAGCTTGATTCATCACTTGCTAAATAAAGTACTAGATTAGATACTTC
>JAEWHU010000286.1 GCA_023387635.1 Bacillota bacterium | reverse complement strand
CCCTTTGCCTCTTCTACAGATTCTCCATCCTTTGTAAGATAGTTATCAACGAATTTGTCGGATATTTTATTAAATGCTCCTACAACGCCATTTTCAATTTTTTTATATCCTCCTACAACACCTTCCTCAATTTTCTTATTTGCTGCTACAAGTTTTGACTTTGCCATATTATCATAATCTCCTTTTCAATTTAGTTTGATTGTGTTTCTTTTTATGATGTTATAATACTAAATAATTGTTAGTGAAGCATTTCATTTTTGTTTGAGAAACATTAATTATATATTTTAACCTATACATCCTCCACGGTCATAGGTAACCCCTGCTGTTCTAGAATTTTCGAAACATAAACCCCCTATCTGTTCTACTTGTAAAATGTCTACATGGGACATTTGATACATTCCTAACGACTGGATTTTCCACTTGTGATTCAAATCTGCTTCCGAAAATGTGTTGTTTATACCTTACATCAAATGCACGAAAATATGGAAGAGTCTGTTCTAATGCTTCCTGTAAAATCCTCGGTGAAATTCTTTCTTTTAGTTCAATTGCCATATGAAAAACATGGGGATCTGTTTCATTGGAAACAGCAGAAATACCTCTTAATTTAACAATCTATTTGCTTTTTCACATATAGTGTAAAGTTCATCATATTTCTGTTCAATAAGCGGATTCACCTGTAATGTTTTCTTTCCACTTATACTTCTAAATAATAAATAAGGTATAATCCAGCCAATAAATGCTGGTATTGACAAGACAACACATGCACCCACATTCCCAGTTGTTACTGCAAATACAGAACCTGCCATAAATGCTGTACCTATTACTCCAACCACATATGCCACTGCTGCTGCCTTTATCTTCTTAGAACTCTCAAGTCTAAGAACCTCTGCCACGCATGCATCAAACTGTCTCTGAAGCCTAGTTATCTCTGCTTTATTACGGATTTTTCTGTCCCGCTTATACTTCATTGTAATAGAATCAATTTTACCAACTGGATCACTAGTTCCTTCAAGAGTCCATCCAAAATTCTCGTAACTATCCGCATAAACTGCTTGCATAGTTTTCTTAACAGTAACATCCTTGTACTCATATGCCATAAAATTATTTCCCTTATTTGTTGTCTCGCTCATATCAACGCCTCCATTTAATATTTTTTATTGATTCATTTGATAGTGTTATATTACTAGTCTTTCATTTAAGTAATGTTGGTAAAGTGTTTTTGTATTATTAATTTTAATGTTTTTCTAGAACAAAAAAAGGATATATAACCAAATATTATCTGGTTATATATCCTTTTTTAATGAGATTTACATTCCTACTAATGCAATAGCTTATTGCCCTTTTCACAAATCTTATATACTTCATCCTGTTTTTCTTCAATTAATGGAGTGACTTTTTCAGTCCTTTTCTTTATAACATTTTTATATATAAAGCAAGGTAATATCCAACCTGCAAAGCCTGGTACTGCGAGAATGATACATAATGCAATCATTGGTGGCGATGCCGTTACTGCAAATACAGAGCCTGCCATAAATGCTGTCCCAATAATACCTACAATAAGTGCATACATAGTAGCTTCTGAAGTCTTCGATTTTTCTAGCTTATCTATTTCTTTTATACAGAATTCAAAATTTCTTTGCAGTCTCGTAAGTTCCATTTTATTCATAATCTTGCGGTCTCTTTTTAACCTAAGAACTACATTAGCATGTGGATTTGGAATATTACCTGATATATTATGACTAAGATTTTCATCCACTACCCAACCAAAATTCTTATAAGCATCCATTAGAAAAGAAATTTTCCCTGGATTTGTAATTACTTCCTTATATTCATATCCCACAAAGTTATGTTTAGTCTTAATTACTTCACTCATATACAGATCTCCTCATATTTTCCATCATACTCCATATTTTCTGCAATAGAAACAGGTATGGTAACTGTAAATGTAGTTCCTTTTCCAAGGGTGCTGCTCACACTAATTGTACTATCTTGTAATTCCAGCACACGTAAAGTTAAGGCTAGCCCCAGTCCATTTCCTTCTTTTGAATGAGATGTATCCCCTTGGTAAAATTTATCATAAATATGTTTCATACTTTCTTCGCTCATACCACATCCTGTATCAGTAACAGACACTATTACATGCTCTTTCGTAGATGTCTGTTGTAAAGTTACAGTCCCACCAATATCCGTAAACTTAATAGCATTGGATAATAGATTGTTCCAGACTAATTCCATAAGGCTTTCATCAGCACATATCATTGCCTTGTCCTCAATGTCTGCCTCAAACTCTATATTTTTCTTTTCCCATAGTTCTTCGTATTGAATTGCACAATCACATAGCTGTCTGCAAATATCATATTCAAAGACTTCTGGTTGTATCTTCTGATTTTCAAGTTTATTCAACTTTAAAATATTAGTAATTAAATTAGCTAAACGTTTAGAAGCATCTTCTATTGCTTTTGCATATTCCCTTCTTTGATTTTCAGTGATAGATTTCTGCTGCAAATATTCCGCATAATTTTGTATCACTGCAATAGGGGTTTTAATCTCATGAGACACATTTGATACAAAATCCGTTTTCAATGTTTCAATGCTACCAAGTTCCTCTACCATCTTATTAAAATCCAAAAACATATAATCCAGATAATCCATTTTATCAGACGAATGAATTGGTGACACATAGACGGAAAAATCGCCATTTGCTACTTGGTTTGTTGCTTTTGCAAAAGCCTGCATCGGTTTTTCATAACGATGATGGAGCTGATATGATATGACATAGGTTAAAATAGATGAACACAGAAACCAGAATACAAAAATCAGAATAATATGAGTCGTTGCTATATTTCTATAATCTATGTATTCTCCCAAAATGAAGAACTGAGCAGTAGTAATAAAACCAAAAAACAGAAATGATGGAATAAAAATCATTATCACATTCAAATAATTTCTTCTTTTCAGATCCAAATTGTCATCTTTTATCATGACAACACCGCCTTGTATCCAATTCCTCTTACTGTTACTATTTTAAATTGATCACACTCTTGGAACTTATCCCTCAATTTTGTTACATATACATCCACTGCTCGTAGACTAGTTTCTGTGTCAATGCCCCAGAATTCATCCATTAACTGTGCCCTTGAAAATGTTTTTTTCGGATAAGAAAGTAGCTTATATAAAATATTGAATTCTCTTGTAGTAACAGGTATTTCCTCATCATTAATTGTGACACTCATGGCATCTGCATCCATGGTTAGATTTCCTATGACTAATTTTCTCTCCATTTCAATATTTGCCCTGCGCAGTAGAGCCCTTACTCTAAGTCGTAACTCATCTAGTTCAATGGGTTTTACCATATAATCATCAATTCCAAGCTGAAATCCCCTCTGTTTGGATGTTAGATCATCCTTTGCCGACATAAATAAAATCGGAATTGTTTTGTTTACCTTACGTACTGTCCTCGCAAACTCAAATCCATCGATTCCTGGCATCATAATATCAGAAACTATAAGTTCGTACATATTGTTATACATTTCGTCATATGCATCATTGGCATTCAGACAACCTTTGGCATGAAATCCACTATCGTTTAAATAAGTACAGACGATTCTGTTTAATTCTGCATCGTCTTCCACTACTAATATGTTAACCATTATTTTTCCTCCTTCTATACATATTCTTTTACATAACGCTTTCCATCTTGTATCCTTCAAGACATTCGCTTATCTTTTAAACTAATCTACTATTAATAATTCATCCTGCTTTTTCAGCTTTTTTACCCTACAAAACATATAGATTCCTACTAAAGTAGCTACTGAACCCATTAATATTCCTATCACACCATTTGCGTTAGAAATTTCTAGGGGATCTGTATCTATATTTGTAAATGACAATAATGCCGTCTGTGTTATAACAAGGGAAATTAGAGAAGCTGACATATTAACCATCTTTATGGCATGAATTAACAATGTGTGGTTATGTCTTGTTACAATTACCCCTCTAATATTCAATCCTATTTCTGTAAATGTCACTGTGGCAATTCCTATTGCTATATACATATGGTATGTACTTGAAATTGGGCTAAAAAACAATCGTATGGAATAAATAATATATAGTAAGCTAGAAAGTATTAATACAGTACCAGCACATAAATAATATTTATATTGTTGATTTTTATCCTGTGCTTTTTTAATACCTATTAACGCAATACATTTTGCTGTTACCATTCCAAATGTATAAAATGCATTTGCACATGCAAAAAATGACAAAGATAAGATTCCCATAATAAGCTTACCTATAGCAATAAATGTACTTGCCGTTGCTGCTGCACTAGTAATATGCAGTGAACGGCTCATTTTACTGTCATACTGTTTGGTAAATAGAACGCTTGTATCTTTCGTATATTGAATTACTTTTTTATGCTTTTTATCTTTCATGTGTACACTCCACTGTAATCTATAATAACATATTTAATAGATTCTACACATATTTTATTTGTACTTTGTTAGAAAATTGTTTCAGAATTGTTAATGGAGCTGTAAAACCAAACTACAAAAAAGTTTCCAAAGACCTATCCCTTATTGCCGTCTAGCAATAGAAATACAGTCTTTGGAAACTCTTAACTTTCACATTATCAATTCATAAATGCTCAAGTTCATTTACCTTCTTTGGATAAACCTTGCTTGGTTCATTTTGGGTATGTAGTGGATACCATACTTGAGCAAAAAACTTACTTCTTTTTGCAACTTCATGGTAGTTCCAGCTTTCACGCTCACACTGAGGACACCAATGTCCTCCTTCTAATACAAGTCTTGGACTTGCAACAAAGGAATGCCCGAAAGCACACTTGAAGCTGAGTTTCGTCCTCATATCGCCCATGGTCATATCGTCTGACATTAATTTACCCCCACGGAATTCTGCTGCTTTTTTTAAATCTTCAATATTAAGCATGCTCTCAGGTTTTGTTTCATCATAACCGTGGTCAATATGAACTACCCTGTCATAGTCTGTATAAGGCTTAAATTCCTTTAAACTTGGTGAAATAGCATCTCTTGCCTCCTTAGAGATAAAGAAAGGCTCAATGTAATCAAGTTTGTTGTTATCTACCCAGTAAAGTGGACCATGTTCTGTCTTTGCAGTTTTTTCAAATTGCTTTCTAACAGCACTTCCAATAAGCTTTTGTCCACCTGGTAACTTAGTAATTACTTTAGCCGTCTTTATGGCTTTTGCATTTGCTTTCTTATAAAGCTCAAAAAGATATTCCTTACCATGGCTTCTAAAGTGTAAATAGTTCTCTAGTTTATCCGAATCCAAATAGTAATGTCCATGGAAATTTCTTGTGGCAAACCAATTTGCGTCAAGGGCATACTCTATTTTAGTAAGTCCCATCAGTTCAAACATCTCTTTATACATATGATATGTATCTATTCTTGCCTTTTTACCTCCGCCAATGTTGTATATATGCCCCCAGAAGTCTTCCGGTAGATTCTCACAAACATTTTTAAGAAGAACTCCAGAGTCG
The DNA here is from genome assembly GCA_023387635.1 of Bacillota bacterium. Lineage (GTDB taxonomy): Bacteria > Bacillota > Clostridia > Lachnospirales > Lachnospiraceae > Anaerocolumna. Next base: position 1,693 of record JAEWHU010000286.1, on the reverse strand, counting down.
TGATCACTCACATATTCAAGCACATTGTCTAAGCAATTGTGGAACATGATACCATCATCGATATCTATCATATGCCTAGAGAATATACCTGTCTGTCTTAGAGAAACCCAATATTTCAGTCCAGATTCAATAACAGCTCTTTCCGCTGCAATTTTTGATACAGCGTAATAATCATGGACACTTGGCTTAATAGGATCTCCTACCCTCCCCCAATGAATTGGAGGCATTCTATCTCCAGTCTGTGCAACCGTTCCAATATAAACAAACTTAATGTTGTCAGGGTTTTTACTTTCCTTTATCGCATTAATAATATTTACTGTTGAGCCATAGTTAACTTTCATAGCTTGTTCCGGATGATAATCAGCTTCTGGTGATACAAATGCAGCAACATGAAGAATAATATCAACGCCCTCAACGCATGTCTTAACATCATTATAGTTGTTTAAATCCCCCCAGACAATTTTGATATTGCTAAGACCTTCATATTGCTTAAGCATTTCAATATTCTTTGCGGATTGTCTTACTAAAATAACAACATTAAATTTTGATGGTTCTTTCATCAACTCTTTTAAACCACAAGAACCCATATTACCTGTTGCTCCAGTAAGAAAAACTGTTTTCTTTTTATACATTAACATACTATAATCACTCACCTTTCATACTTATTGTCTGCTGCTTTCCATCCAGAACTTCCATGCAAAGACTAATTGATTCACCAATAGCCCTATCAATATCATCCCCTTCTACACCCAGCTCTTCTACAATTGTCTTTTTATCGATGAACGCTTGTCTAGTCATTATTTCAACCAAACCAATGGGATCAAGCCCTGGCTCTATCCCCTTTTCCTTATAATCATTTATTATAGATTTCATACCTAGCCTATATAAAAATTTTGGTATTGTAACAATCCTCTTGTCTGGAACACCCATATGTTTATGAATTATTTCAAGCATTTCCTTCCAAGTGAGATTAAAGTAGCCTACAGGATAATTTTTTCCACCTTTGCCACGTTCAAGAGCTCCTGCAATACATTGTCCTACTTGTTTGACTGTAACCATAGTTGTTCCACCATTAGGGTAGAGGGTGAAACCTTTCATTTTCCTTATCTGCTCTATTAAGAAAACCCATACAGGCTTACGTCCTGGTTGGGAACCAAATATATAAGGCAATTCCAAAACAGATACATCCATATTTTCATCTGCAAAGGATAATGCCATATTGGCTTGATCTACACGGCTTCTTATATAAGGATGGGTTTTATAAAGTTTTTGTTCTTGCCATACTCTATTAAAATATGCAAAATATGAGCCTAGTACAACAGTATGTTTGACCCCTGTCTCCTTAGCAATTCTTAACAGTCTCTCCAATGGTTTAACATTGTACTTATAAAACATATCATATATTGGTGCGGGCCCTTCTAATCTTTCATCTACTCCAGCTGCAAATACAAAGCCTTCGCAGCCCTCCATGAGGCCGCTAATTTCTGCATCTGTTAATTCCATGTAGTTACAAAAGCTCAATTTCATCTCTGGTGGCAAATTAGCACCATAAGGAACCTGTGGCAGTGCTATTGATGATACCTCATGCCCCCTACGAATCAATTCTTTTGCTCCTTCTGCACCAAGTAAACCTGTCCCTCCAATCATAAATACTTTCACTTTACAGTATACCTCCCTTACCTTATATATCTTC
>JAEWHU010000332.1 GCA_023387635.1 Bacillota bacterium | reverse complement strand
TAATTATATAAATGAAGAAAGTTATTTCATAACAAGATATAGAAATTTGGCCAAATTAAGTAGTGCTATTGCTCTCTTTAATTTGGCTTTTCCTATTCATATATCCTCACGCAAAGCTATGGATTGGTAATGTAACTAGATATACAATTCTACCAGTAGTTGAGATATTACCACACTAGTAGGTATTAATCTAAGAAAAATACAAGTTTTTCTAAACTTTGTCGAAAGACTTTAAGTTATATTATTGGTATAATTAAATCACTTTTTATACTATAGAATTGAAACGTTTCAAATTTATATAATTATATACATATAATGATCTTACTATTAAAATGCAATGATTAATTTAAATAAAAATTTCCGTGTATATGAAAGAGAGGATTTGAATGTTAGTAAAAGGAACGTATTTTAAAAACGATAGTGAGAAACCTTTGGTCTATGGAGATGTAGAAATAAGGAACCCCTTTCGAAAAAGACTTAGGGGAGAGGAAGCAAAAGAAGGAATATTAGCAGAACCAGTAATAGTAGGTTTTTGTGGTACGGACAATGAACTAATGAGAATGGGAAGAGAAGGGTTATTATCGAAAAAATTCCCTGATGGCACTAACCGTCTTATTAACGGACATGAAGGTATTGTGTGGGTTCCATCCGAGAATAGGTTTGCAATCGTTTTAATTCGTGGTGGTGATAGCTATGATCCTACACGCTATACAGAAGAGGAAACATATTTTGAGTATGGCTGTGATCAGGCGGATGGACTTTTTTGTGATAAGAATTATTTTCACCCAGACATGCTATTACCTATTCCAGATGGTTATGTTAAGGAAGGTAAACTTTCTTTATCATTTGCTAAAAAGATGGTCTTTCCTGACCCATATGCTTGTATGGTATTTCAATTAGAACGAATGGAAGATTTGGGAAGTGCCCATAATTTCAGAGTAGAAATGTCAAAAAATAAATGTAATGAAGAAGAAGCTAGGCAAAATGCAAAAGATAAAATTTTTGATAGAACTGTTATATTTGGCCTTGGTACTACAGGCATGTTTATTGGAGAATTAATCAAAAAGTATCATTCCAATGCCAAAATTGTGTTTGTTGGAAGAACTGACGCTACTTCCTATAAGGTAAAATTCGCCATAGAACAAACAGGAGGTTCCTATGTACAAAGTAATTTTAATAGTCAAGAAGAATTGGCTAAAGCAATAACTGACGAACTAGGAGGTAGGGCTACTACTTTTATTGGATCTAGCGGAAATGAAACGGAGCATAGATTGGCATTTGAATATAAGGTATTGGGATGTAATGGAATTTATAATAGTTTCTCCCTTGGACCTAAAGTAAGCTTTGATACTATGCCATTTGGATTCGAAAACCATTTGATATTCGGCTCCATTAACTTTAGACAAGATCATATGGAAAAGGCGATAGAGATTCTTACAGAAAGCAATTATGATGAAATTGTAAGTCTCATAGCGAAAGAAGAATTTATCGCAGACCCTATAAAAGCTTATGAGGAAAAAATATATAGCAAGAAGTCTCCTATGAAAACAGCAGTAATATGGAATGATAAATATATTGATATGACTAGATAAATACTTGGTAATAAAAAAGTGACATCAAAAAGAAAGGAAGGGTGAACTTAATGAAAACAGTATTAATAGCAGAACCTAATAAGATAGAAATTACAGAAACTAAAATGCCAGAGCTTAAGAAAGATGAGGCATTACTTAAGATCCTTTACTGTGGAATCTGTGGTGCAGATGTAGCAAGTTATACAGGAAACCAACCCTTTACTACCTATCCAAGGATTCCTGGACATGAATTCAGTGCAGAAATAGTAAGCATACCAGAAAATACAAAGGGGTTGAAAGTAGGGGATGTGGTAACTGCTAACCCATATTTTAATTGTAATACTTGTTATTCTTGTGAACGTGGCTTTGTTAATTGCTGTATGGATAATCAAACAATGGGAGTTCAAAGAGATGGAAGTTTCTGTGAATATGTTGCTATGCCCATTAGCAGAATCTATCATGGGAAAGGGTTGTCTGCACAAGAATTAGCATTAATAGAACCTTTTAGTATAGGATATCATGCAGTATCTAGAGCCACCATAAAGCCTACAGATAAAGTGTTAGTAATGGGCGCTGGTCCGATTGGATTGTTTGCCATGATTTCAGCAAAATTAAAAGGTGCCAGTGTATACATAGCAGATATATTAGATGGAAGATTAGAAATTGCCAAAGAATTCGGGGCAGATGGTGTAATTAATACTAAATTAACCAACATTACAGAAGAGACGAATAGAATCACTAGAGGTGGTTTTGATGTATGTATTGAGGCATGTGGCCTTTCAAGTACCTTTTTGGATTGTATCGAATGTGCTGCATTTGCTGGAAATATTATATTAATTGGTAACGGAAAAAAGGAAACAACCTTTCTTCATTCCATAATACTAAAAAAAGAATTAAACATATTTGGTAGTAGAAATTCATATGCCAAAGATTTCACTGAATTAATAGATATTGTTGCTTCTGGGAAGGTGGATTTAATGAAAATGGTAAGTTGTATTTATCCAATGGAAAAAGCCCATGAAGCTTTTAAGGCACTTGCTAATAATGATGGTTCATTAGAAAAGGTTTTGGTGAAAATATGATAATAGATGCGCATGTTCACTTATGGGAAGAACAAAAGGGAATGGTAAATGGTAAACCTGTTTATTCCATGTGGGGAGGTCGCAGTGATTTTGGTGGAGAAGTAAGACAGATGCTACCCCCTTATCTATATGATGGAAGAAATAAAGCAGAAGCTTTGATTGCCAATATGGATTACGCTTTAGTAAGTGGATGCGTAGTTACTCAGGAATATATTGATGGTAATCAAGATGAATATTTATTAAAAGTTAAAGAGAAATATCCAGAACGTATAAAAATATGTTCACTTTTTGAGGAGAGAGAAGATTTTAAAACAGAAGGGTTTGATGGAATAAAAATCTGTGCAGGACGATTGAAAGAAAAAGATTTATCCGTTTGTTATCCAGTATTTAAAAAGGCACAAGAGAAAGGAATGTTTATATCCATTGATCTTGCAGATGGCAATATTCAGACAGAAGCTATGGAAGAGTTAATTAAAAGTTTTCCAGACTTAAAAATTGCTATCGGCCATTTTGGAATGGTCACAACCAAAGGTTGGCAAGAACAGATTAAATTAGCACGATATAAGAATGTGTATATAGAAAGTGGCGGCATCACATGGCTTTTTCATAAAGAGTTTTATCCTTATGAATCAGCTATACGCTCTATCCTTATGGCTCGAGATATCTGTGGTATGGATAAGCTGATGTGGGGAAGTGACTATCCTAGGACAATGACTGCAATTACCTATCTTATGAGTCTTGATTTTATTATAAAGTCAGATCTTATTACAGATTTTGAAAAGTCACTTTTTTTAGGTGAAAATGCCATGAAGTTTTATGGTTTTTCAAAGGTTGCATTACAAGATAAAATTAAAAATATGGTAGAATGAATTTTTAAGTTAGTGATGTTTATTCCTTTTTAAAGATTCCCAAAATAGCGTGTAATTATTATCCACAAGAGATTGGTTCTCTTTAGATAAATAATTACACGCTATTCTTTATAGGTTACCTAAATAATAAACATTCATGTTGCCAAAGGGCGACAACCTTCTACTAATTTAGGACTAATATATCTTAATCATAATTTCATTTTATATAATCGATAATCTCTTGGTGAATATCCCAAATGTTTCTTTGTAAATTTTGAAAAATAGGATATATCATCAAATCCCATTAGAATTGCTATGTCTGAAATGGGAATATTGGTTTTTTCTAATAATTCTATAATGTTTTTTACTTTAATCTGATTCAACATCTTTAAAGGAGAAATCCCATAGTTTTTAGTAAAAACTTGAATAAAGTAATTGGTATTCATATGGAGCATTGATGCTAATTGAGAAACTGTTATTTTTTCTTTTAGGTGAGTTTCCATATAAGTAATTACTCTGTCTAGATGTAATCTATTTTCACATGTTTGAGAAGATAGATTGTATGAACTTAATAGTAAAAATTCAGTTAGTATATGGCTTAATATGGCCTGTTGCTGCAATTGACTTATTATCGTACCACAATGAGGATATGTATTAATTAAATTATGAAATAGTGATACTAACTTCATTGGTTCGTGATGAAGTACCATATAGTTGCAGTTAATTAAATTAAAAAGATTATTATCACCAATAACTGCATTAAAATGACACCATAATTTAATTAAAGGATCATCTCCTTGTATATTATATGAATATTCACTATTAGCAGGTATTAATACTAAGTGATTTTTAGTCGCTATATATTCTATTTCATTGATAGTAATGGAACATGTACCCTCTAAGATGAAGTATAGTCTGGAATAGTTTGACCTTTGTTTATTGGCATACCAATTATCTTTAGTCAAAATACTTTTATAAGCGCAATAAATATCAGTATGTATATTTGGAAGATAACTTAATTTATTAAAATCATTTTGCATAACTAGCCTCCATAATTAAGAAAAGTACAAGTTACTATAAAACACACCCTTTTTTTAATATAATGTTTGCATATTGTGCTGGCTCTCCAGTAGCAACAACAGCATAAGCCTCCTTTGCTCTTTCATAATAAGCAAATCTTTCCATTGTATTCACGTTGCCGTTTGATTCATGTTTAGATAAAATAGAACGATATTCTTCCCATATATGGGGTACTACCGTATCTCCCTCACAAACCTCCATTAAAACAAAGTTATTATTATCATATTGATCCAGTGGAAATACAGTAAGAATAGAATCTAATATTTCAGTTGCATGAATTCCATCAGCTCTAACGATTCTTTTACCTATACTCGCACTTGGAAAATTTCCATCAGCAATGACTATTTCATCTCCATGGCCCATTTCACATAAAATTTTTA
>JAEWHU010000227.1 GCA_023387635.1 Bacillota bacterium | reverse complement strand
TTGGGTTTATTTCAATTTTCTCTCGAATATTACGTACGTGAACCATTATTGTATCTGTATTCACTGCACGTTCATTCCAAACCCTCTCATAGATCTCTTCTGCAGAAAATACTTTTCCTGCATGTTTCATTAATAGTTGCAATATTTTAAACTCAATTGGTGTCATCTTAACCAGGCTACCATCTACACTAACTTCAACCGTATCTTCATTTAATTCTAGTCCACCAATTACGATTGTATCATCATGTTTCGTTTGATTTATAGCCATTAAATATTTCTTATACCTTCTAAGCTGTGAATTAACTCTTGCCAATAGTTCCATAGGTGTAAAAGGTTTCGTAACATAATCATCTGCACCTATATTTAATCCAGTTATTTTATCAATGTCCTCTGATTTTGCTGATAGCATAATAACAGGAAAATCATGATTCTCTCTAAGCTTCATGGTCATACTAATGCCATCCATCTTAGGCATCATAATGTCAACAATCGCTAAATGAATTTCTTCTTTATTTATTATTTCAAGACCTTCTATTCCATTAGAGCCCACAAAAACCGTATACCCTTGATTTCTTAAATAAATAGCCAATCCCTCTTGTATCTGTTTATCATCCTCAACGACTAAAATATGATAATTATTCACTTTATTCCTCCTAGTGTTAACATTTATATATCACGTGTGAGTGTGAATACACACACTTATTCATATTTTAATACAAGTGAGTTACTTTTAATAGCGTTTAAATGATAATTCGTAATTTTACCTAAATCTTCTACATGAGCTTTAATTCTTGTAAATGGAAGGGGAATGACATAATTATCCCATCGAAATCTAAGGCGAATACAGTTACTGTAGGTAAAATGAATGTATACCATCTCCTTATCTGCTTGTTTTGCTAATAAAAACAGTAATCGCTTAGGCTTATGACAGGGACCTAACGGACCGTCAAATGATGCTGCAAGAATCCCTCCTTCCTTTTTTGCCTCATGAACGACAGTGGGAAATGTTTCTTTCATCTTAATACCATCACTCACCCTTATTGCTTTTGCTCCATATTCCTCAATCATTCCTTCAATAAAATCCCCCCTAGCATCTGCCGTTACTAACACAGAAATTCTTTTTTTATCTTTTTTAAACTTTTTTAAAACTAGTTGCATTGGGTAACTGTCACCATGCCAGTATCCAACCATTTTATTTCCTGAGATTTGGTCAGCTCCAATAATATATACTTTTGATGTTTTAGCAACAATATTAAGGTATGAGTGAATAATTTGAAAGCACATCCTTTTGCTGATTCTTGTGATTCCATTTTTTATTCCCATATTGTACTCCTTACTTGATAATTTCTTCTTGATAATTTCTTTTTGATAATTGCCTCTGTATAATATTGTTCTGCTTTTTTTGCTATTGTTTCATTGCTATATTCCTTCGCTGTAATTTTAGCACCAATCGAAGTCGCACGATATTTATTATCACTTGACAGTAGATTATGTATTGCTCCTGCAAACTCTTCCTTGGTTTCCTCTGTAGTTAAACCATTTACATGATTAACTACAATATCATTCACACCACTTGCTTTTACAGCTACAACAGGAAGACCTACTGCCATTGCTTCTAGTAATACAATCCCTTGGGTCTCAGACTTTGAGGAAAAGACAAACAAATCACAAGCCTTATAGTAATTAGTAATTTCGACTTGAGAAACGTTACCTACAAATGTTATTTGTTCCTTCATACCTAATTCCATAACTTCTTGTTCAAGTTCTTTTCTTTGTGTACCATCCCCAAGTATTAATAAATGAAATCTATCTTGGTACCTATCCTTTAGTTCCTTCATTCCATTGATTAAAAAGGAAAGATTTTTTTCACGTTCCAATCGACTTACGGTACAGAATAAAAATTGATTATCTCCTATATATTTTTGTCTTATTTTTGCTACTTCCCCAATGTTTGGCTCAAAGGAAGTTTCTATTAGTCCTGTAGGCAACAGGTTGATTTCTGTTTTTGTTCCTTGCATAATTAAATGCTCCTTCATTAGCCATGTAGGTGCAATGACCAAATCACAGCGTTTTGTAAAGATTTTTATATATTTAGGAACTATTTTATCTTCACTTACACTAAGAATCTTTCCTTCCGCTTGTCGTAATAGTGTATTCCTCTCTCTTAGATACCTATTTTGCAATCTATGATATGGCGCTAAGTAATGTAGATACTGCTCATATCTTGTATGATATGTATATACCACTGGAATCTTATACTTCTTACCAAGATATAGAGCTGTGTACCCTATTAGCATTGGGTGGTGAACGTGAATTACATCGAATGAATATAAATCAAAGGCTTTTGTAATTACCACATCCATAAAATCTGGAACAGGAAATCCATTAGATATCTTACTGTTTTTTGTTCTGTAGCGAATAACATACTCTTCCTTTTTTTCACCTTCATAACTTGGTGCAATAATATAAACTTCATGCCCTAAGCTTCTTAATCCTTCCGATAGTCTCTTAATCGAGATTGGTACTCCACCCACAAACGGTAGATAATTATTGGTTAACATTGCGATTCTCATTTACTATCCTCCCAAATTAAAAACGGATACTTAAAATCCGCCAAATTACTTACACTTTATACTACTTACGCTTTTAAAATACTTATCCTTAATATTGCTTGCCGTTAATTATTTACCCTTTATATTATTCACCCTCTATATTGCTTCTCATTATTAGCTAAATAGCTGAAATACAGATTCCCCAAATATATAACCAGCACCGATAAAAAAGAAATTCCATACGAAAATTCCAAGTGCTGAAAATAAGGTATATTTATAAAAATCCATTTTTGCAATTCCAGCTGGGATTGATATTAAAGTTCGAATCATTGGAATCAGTTTTGCAATAAATATTCCCAAATAACCCTTACTTGCAACCCATGCAATCAATGAATTTATCTTTTCATGCTGCTTAGGATATTTTTTTAAGCACTTCTTAAGAAATAATTCTCCGCCATAATAACCCAGAAAATATAAAATCCAACTACCTATTAGCCCAGCAACCAGCGCTACAATTAATGTCCAACCTAAACTCATCTTCCCATTTGAGGCTAATATCCCAGAGACCGGCATTATAATTCCAGCAGGGAATCCTGGTAGATTCATATATTCTAGTAAGATTAATACAAATAAAAAAACAACTCCATATTGGCTTAAGTATTCCATGACAAAATTAACATCCATTATTTCTTTTTTTCCTCCAAACTTTGTGTACCTATAAAACTCTTTTTAATTCTGTACAACTTCCTTTTCTTAACTTGAACTCATTATAAAATTAAGAACTTAAGATCGACTTTGAATAAATCGAAAGAATTTCTAAAGATTCTCTTAGGAATTAAAGCACTATGATAAATACCTACAATAGTTTGATTTATCATGACGAAAGCAACAAATATAAATCACTCCCTCATTCATTGAATTCAGTAGGATCAAATGCTATACTAGAATTATAAAACTGTTCCAAAACAATAATTAAATAATCAAGTTTTGGAACAGTCTCTAGTTAAATTAAATATCCATGGATTTTTAATATTCTTATTTATAATACCTTTATTTAGATTGAACCAACTAACACATTTATCAATAATTATGGCATCACTTGTTATGACTCCTTCTAATTTTTCCAATACTCTATCCACATCATTAATAACTTCAACGTCTGTTTCTATTTTATAATTATTTGAGATTTCTAGTATTAATTCTTTAAGTCTGCCGGAATTAGATACTGGTCTGTCTAGGTAAAATATAACCTCAGCGACATGTAATTGTTCTAACCTATCAAGTATTAATTTAATTGCT
>JAEWHU010000208.1 GCA_023387635.1 Bacillota bacterium | reverse complement strand
TTCAAAAAGCATACCAGGTATAACCAAACGTTTAATGGAATCTTTTGATTTTCTTAATTTATCCATTACAAAATCACCAACATTTGGTATTTTAATAAGAGTATTTTCAATATGAGATTTAAAATTATTATAACTAGAATTGGTTCTTAATTTACCTAAGTAGTTTGCCATACCACCTACATTTTCAGAAATGGACATGTTATTATCATTTAAAACAATCATAAAATTAGAATTAAGTCTTTCCGCATTATTTAATGCTTCAAATGCTAACCCACCTGATAATGCACCATCCCCAATCACTGCAGTTACTTTATAGTCATCGCCACTTAAGTCTCTAGCTTTTACAATCCCCATTGCAGCAGATATGGAAGTTGAACTATGTCCAGTATCAAATGCATCACATATACTTTCTTTTCCTTTTGGAAAACCACTTAAACCTTCAAAAGTTCTAAGAGTATTAAAATCATCTTTTCTTCCAGTAAGAATTTTGTGAGTATATGCTTGATGCCCTACATCCCATATTAATTTATCTTCGGGAAAATCCATATATAAATGAAGTGCCATTGTAAGTTCAACCGCACCTAAATTAGATGCTAAATGGCCACCTGTTTTACTAATATTTTTAATTAAGAAATGCCTGATTTCTTTTGCTAATCTTTTGTAGTCCGATGGGCTAACTTTTTTAATATCATTTGCCTTAATTATATCATTTAAGATTTCTGCCAAGACTTCACCTTCATTCCAATACTATTATTTTTCTCTGGTAATCAATTTCATAATTAACTCAGTTAAAAATTCATTTTCACCGTTTATACTAGCAAGTTCTGTTAAGCTCTTCTTAGAGTAATATTCCACATCTACTTTTGCTTGCTCTAACCCTTTTAAAGTAACATAGGTAACCTTTTCATTTTTTTCATCACTATGAACTGGTTTACCTAATATCTCAATGGAGGATGTAACATCAAGAACATCATCTTGTATTTGAAATGCCAATCCAATATAAGAAGCAATTTCTTCAATTTTATCTACTTCTACCTCACTAGCTTTCGCCATGGTTGCGCCTATCATCATAGAAGCTTCGATTAAAGCACTTGTTTTTAACTTATACATTTTAACAAGTCTTTCTTCTCTTTCTTCTTTACTCCGCTCATTCCTATCTAGCCCGTTGCCAGAATCACTTATATCTATGACTTGACCGCCAATCATACCATGTACCCCTGCTTTAGAGGACATAATCCACAATGCTTTCGCGATGTATGGTAACTCTTCCTCATTCTCCTTAGTAAATAGTTTACAGACTGTCTCAATGGAATAATTAAGAAGTCCGTCACCTGTTAGAATCCCCATGGCCTCACCGAAAACAACATGAGTGGTTTTTCTGCCCCTACGATACTCATCATTATCCATGGCTGGCAAGTCATCATGAACCAAAGAATAAGTATGAATCATTTCAATTGCGGCCATAAAAGGTTTTATAAGTTCATGATTCGTTCCACCAAACAACTTAAAAGTTTCAAGCATAAGCATTGGTCTTATACGTTTACCACCAGCCAATAGACTATATTCCATTGCCTCAAAAATAGTTTTTTGGAAACTATCTTCTCTTGGTAGACTTAAGTTTATTATGTCTTCTATATATTGTATACGTTTATTTAATTCTTCATTAAAGTTCATCTGACTCATTTTGTTCTCCTAGAATGATAAGCTGCTTTTCAACTTTATCGATAGAATCGTTGCAGTACTTAATTAGCTTCATCCCTTCTTGGTATAGATGAAAAGAATCTTCTAAACTAACATCTGGGGTTTCAAGTTTTTTTATGATACCATTAATTTCTTCGAATGAAGCCTCTAATGTTTTTTCCTTCTTAGCCATCTATTTTCTCTCCTTAAACTTAATATCATTTACTTTTGCTACAATATCACCATCGGTTACATTAATTACAATTTCCTCACCTAATGATACTTTATCTATTTTATTCACCACTTCATTCTTACTATTAACAACCAAGGAATATCCTTTATTTAATTTTTTTAAAGGAGATAACCCATCTAATTTTTCTACATAGATCTCTAACAAATGCCTCTTTTCTCTTAATTTATTTTCAAATAAGTTAATAAGCCTTTGTTCCATGTCTATTAATTCTTGTCTTTTTTGTCTTACTCCATAGATCGGGCTAACATATAGAAGTTGTAATGATTTTTGCTTTAAATCATTACGATATTTTGTAATATGTTTTTCCATTAGCTGGTATAAATTGCTTTTATAATCATGCATAAGACGCTCTAACGCCTGTAAATCATAGACTGCCAACTCCGCTGCCGCTGATGGCGTCGGTGCCCTAAGATCAGATACAAAATCAGCTATTGTTACATCTGTTTCATGGCCTACCGCACTAATAATTGGCGTTTTACATTGATAGATTGCTCTTGCAACTATTTCTTCATTAAATGCCCACAAATCTTCTATTGAACCACCGCCGCGACCGATAATTATGGTATCAAGTCCTAGTTTATCGAGTTCCTTAATACCTGTGGCTACACTAAGGGCTGAACCATCCCCTTGAACTTTTGCTGGATATAATATTAGTTGAACATATGGATTACGTCTAGTCGCTATATTAATAATATCTTGTAATGCAGCACCTGTTTTAGCTGTTACGATTCCAATTTTATTAGAATACTTAGGTATGGACTTTTTTAATTCGGGAGAAAATAATCCCTCATCTTCTAATGTTTTCTTCAAGGCTTCATATTTCGCATATAGAATTCCAGACCCATCTAATATAATTTCTTTTGCATATAATTGATATTTACCATCTCTTTCATATACACTAACAGAGCCTAGTGCGATTACACTTTGCCCTTCCTTCATTACGAAACTAAGACCATCTCTCTGCCCTGCAAACATAACACAAGCCATCTGGCCTTTATCATCTTTTAAAGTAAAATAAATATGCCCTGATGTATGATATTTACAGTTAGATACTTCACCTTTTATATATATATTATTAAGGGCATAATCCCTTACAAACATATTTTTAATGTACAAATTAACTTGTGTTACAGAATATACGTTATTCATTCTCGACTCCTATTCCTGTACTATAAGCCAGAACTGCTTATTAGTCCTAAAAGCTAATTAGCTCTAAAAGAACTTTTAGGTTCTTTTAGAACTAAAGCTCTTTAAGCTAATTTAGCTAGAACTCCATTAACGAAGGAACCTGAAGAATCGCCACCAAAGATTTTTGCAATTTCAACTGCTTCATTAATTGCTACCTTCGTTGGAATATCATCATCATATTTTATTTCATATATTGCTAAACGCATTATAGTTAAATCAACTTTACCCATTCTTTTTAGTTTCCAACCGCTTGAGGACTTTTCAAGAATTTCATCTATTTCTGCTAATTTATCTATAATTTTATTAAAACGCTCTTTTAAATACTCTAAATCTTCTTGTTTTGGTTCCTCTAAAGATTCAAAATAAAGGTCGATTTGTTCGTTTAATTCAATATCTTCATGAAAATCCTTACGGAATAGCATTCTAAATAAATGTTCTCTAATTTCTCTTCTACTCATGTTTTATACCCATTGCATATCACATCTGCTAGCAGATGTAATATTTGCCACAATCAAAACAGGTTGAAAGAATCACAGTGTGGCATCCTTTCATTAATCTTGATTTTCTTTCAACCTTCCCTTATTGTACAACCACACTAAAGAGCCTGTCCTATTCTCAATATATTACAAAGTCATGGAACAGGCTTGATATTAGCAATATATCAAACCTGTACTCATACTAGTAAAATGAATGAGGATTGGGACAGGCTCATAGGTTCGCACACTACCTTAATCTTATTATTTAATTCGGTCTATATTTACACCAGATATACGAATGTTTACTTCTAATACGGTTAAACCAGTCATATTCTCAATCGCTGCTTTAACCTTTTCTTGAACTTGACTTGAAGTTTTTGGAATACTATATCCATAATCAAGAGTTAATGATAAATCAACTGAAACTGTATCTTCTATCACTTCAATTTTAACACCTTTTGATAAATTCTTCATACCAAGCTTACTTACTAATTCGTTGGTAATGTTACTTGACATAGAAGCAACGCCTTCTACCTCAGTTGCAGCTAATGCTGCAATCGTTGCAACAACTTCATCTGCTATTTGTACATCTCCAACTTTGCTATCTGCATTTATTTGATAAGTATTTCTTTTATCTTGTTCTTTCGCCACTGTTCTTACCTCCTAAGATTTACACATTCTTAATACACTGTGTCCCAAATAAACTATAACCACATTATATCAGACTTAAAGTCATTTGCAAACCATTTTATGCATATTTTTATTATCTCCATAGTTTTACTTCTTCATACTTTTTACCTATTTATATTAAAAAATACTAAATAATACATTTTCAAAAAGGATGAGAATATAGACTTTTAAGAAAAATATACAAGAAAGGAACTGCTTTTATATATTTACTAATAAAATCATCACTATATCATAATGACTTTGACGATAAAAATATAGTAAGAAATATATTCAAACAGTTCCTTTGTTTTGTATAATTATTCACCAATCACCACTGGGGAAATATGGATTTCAGAAGATTTTACACCTGTTTTTCTCTTAACAATATCTTCAATTTTAGCTGCATCTTGTTCTGTGATTGATGCTAAATTAACGATAACATCTACGTTATCCTCAGATATGGTTACAATAGCATCACTATAGCCTTTTGCTACTAATAAAATTTCGATCTCATTCTCATTTTCAGCCATGGTTGCCAAATTTAACAAACCAGCAGCTGCTGCTGCCTTAGAATCTGCATCTAAATTTACATTATCAATAATTTCCATAAATCTTTCTTTATTGGCTGCTCTTATTTGTTCTCTTGTAAGTTTTGATGATGCAAAATAATTCTCATTCAATGTTGTACTTACTAATATAGCTTCACCTGGCGCACTTGTTTCAGTATCTTCAACTTCTACTTCACCATTATCAGTAACAGGAATCTGTATATCTTCATCAGATATATCTGCTACGTCTTCTGTCTCATCCCCAGCTACATCGTCTGTTCCATCAGTAACTTCGGTACCTGGCTTTGCTTCATCAGCTACCTCGGTGTCAGTTTTTGTTTCATCAACTGTTAGTAAATCAGAACCTACCTTAGATACCATATCTCCATCTGTTATATCATCATCAACATATGTATTATCATAATCCAATGAATTACCTACATCCTTAGAATCCTTTTTTTCCATAAAATTCAAGTATCCCGCTATGATTATCATGATGGCGAGTGCTGTAATAATAATCTGGTTCTTTTTAAAAATGTTCTTCATACAAGCCTCCTTATAATATTATTTATTCATCTTCATAACTTTAATTTTATGCACAGGTATGTTAAATAATACCTGAACTGCCTCTGTGATTTCAGTTTTTATTAGACCATTATCTCCACCTTGTGCAATCACAACCACTCCAGAGACTTCTGGTTCTATTTCTTTTATGACGTAAGGCATATTTTCACCATTACCACTATTAACTATAACTGTACTATCACCCTTATCTATTTTACTGCTAAGTTCACTTCCACCCTCCCCATCATCTACATTTACGCTTTCTTGTGTATATGGACTATCTTTTAGTGTTACTACTTCTTTCGAACCTTTTAGTGTAATCATAACTTCTACACCACCAATGCCTTCCACCTTACTCAAAACTTCCTCTAAACGTTTTTCTATGGTTTCTATATAGCTTGCATCAGTATTGTTAGTATCTTGATTTATATTATCAACTTTATTATAATTACTACTCGTGGAATTATCCTTTGAAGTTTCACTTGATGAGCGCAAATCAAGAAACGATAATACAATTAAAAATATACCTACAAGTAAGATAATTACTAGTTTGCTAGGCCCTATTTCCTTTATACTAAGCTTCTTTTTTTCCTTTTCATTTCCCATAACCTCTCCTAGACCGTATCAACAGGAATAAGTTATTCCTGTATACTAATATTTATATTATCGGGGTTCATATTATAGAAGTCTGACAATCGTTTTTTTACATTTATTTCGCTTGGAGTTAGGATTTCACGCACATTTGTCTCATCAGACTCATTATTATCACCTATTTTAATTTTACCTATATTAATCTTATCTATTTTTTTTGAATCAACATCATCTTTCACTCTAATATAACTTGCTATTATATCTAATGCATTAATCTGTCCGTAAGTCAAACTATCATTCTCTTCATCAATGGTTAAAACAATACTATTTATATATAAATTTTCACTTTCTAATATGGTCTCTATCTGTGTTTTAATCTTTTCTTTATACGCTAGGATTATTGTCTCTTTCTTCTTATCCTCCATATCATCAAACTTTATATTAATATCCTTTGATTCTGCTAAAAGATTATTCGCTGAAAAAAAATAATCTAGACTATCTTCAAGATTAAATAGTTTAAACAATGGAGAAATCACTAAAATTAGCAAAATAATTCCTGTTATTAGATTCACATATTTTTTATATGCACTCTTACCTAACAAATTAGTGATTATGGTAGTTAAGACCAAATAAATTATTATGTTTTTAATCCAATCATATATCAAATCAAGCATCTTAATCTCCATTCTGACCTATGAAAAAACTTAATTTTCACACTAATCTCCTATCAGCATTCTTCTTATCTTGTTGTAGTCGCTGCTACTATTGTTATTGTAAATAAAAATAAGACAGCTCCTACTATAACCGTTTGTAATAATAATCCTGCAGCTTCTGCTGCTGCTGTAACACAATTTAACATTCGCTTGTCCGATATTGGTTGAACCGCTGCTGCGCTTATCCTGTAGATAATCGCAGTTACTGCCAACTTAATCAGAGGCACTGCACATATACTTATAACTACTACTACTCCTGCTACACCAATAACATTCTTAAGTAAAACTCCCGCTCCAAGAACACTTTCTGTAATACTTCCTAAAATATCTCCTACACCTGGTATTGCGCCTGCTGCTTTTAATAAAGCAGAACGTTTCACTTTGTCTGCCACTGGTAATATAAGGCCCTGCAAAGAGTTAAATCCAACTACTACTGCTAACATGGTTTTTAATAACCATTTTGTTATTAATATTATTAAATCACTTAATTTTGATAACAAATCATCTTTCGAAAGATTATTAGCCATAGTTACTATTAAATAGATATTAATAAGAGGGATAACTAACTTTATTAAAAGCATATCCACAAAAGTAATTAGAAATAAAGTTGATTGGTAATATACCGCTGATGTTCCTGCACTTGAACTAAACGCCACTGCCATAAAATAGGTAGGAACCAGTGCCTTCATAAAACTAAGTACCGCTGATATCGTCTGTGCTGCTATATTAGAAACCGCGATAAACGAGGACGTTATGACACTAAACAATAATAAATATGTTACATAGAAACTTGTTTCTGCTACTTGATTATTTTGAAAAGCATATGAAAAATTAGTAAATATAGCTGCGATTATTGCAATTGATATAAGACTAGTTAATATGCCAACATTAGATTTAATTTCATTTATAACACCAGTCTTTATATCTCCTAATATGGATGAAAAAGATATTTTTTTATCACCACTAAATAAACTCTTAACATAATCTTCAAAACTTATCTTATTATTAGAACTTAAAACATCATCGATAACTTTTTGTATATCATCATAATTTAAGTCCATACTCTCACTTTCTGGAAGGTTTAAGGCATAAACCTTTTTACATGGTAGGAACAAAAAGAGAGCTAAGCTTATAAATAAAATATATTTTACATATTTTCTAATTTTTACATCTTTGTTTATTTTCTCTGCTAATGTTTGGTCAATTTTCTTATCCATACCAGTCCCCCTATATCATTTTTTTCCCTTAGTACCAATTCATCTACGCAGTTAAAAATGTGTTTATAGTGTCTAGTAATGCTAATAATATGGGCATTCCAGTTGCTAATATGGTAAGCTTTCCAACTAATTCAATTTGATTTGCTACTGCTGTATAACCAGAATCTTTGCATATGCTTGAGGAAAATTCTGATACATAGGTTATCCCAATTATTTTTATTAATATATTGATATAAGTTGGGTTTAGGTTTATGTAACTTTGTATTTTTTTTATAGTATTTATAATTATCTCAAGCTTACCAATACTTAAAAGACAAATAACAACACAACCAATAAAACTTACAAATATCGCAAATTCTGATTTGTTACTTTTAAATAATGTAGCTAGTAATACTACTCCAATACCAATCAGTGCTATTTGAATCATTTTAACCTTGCCTTTCTAAAAAGCGAATAGTTTTTCAATCACATCAAACAGTTGCGTTATGTAGGGTAGAACCCATAAAATAACTAAGATCCAACCAGATAAAGTTGTTAAAAATGCAATTTCCTCACGCCCTGATTGCTTTAATATCTGATTTAACATAGTGACCAGTATGCCAACTAATGCGATTCTAAATATTATGGTGATACTCATGCCATCCTCCTTGTCCATAGTAATTACATATTGTGTGGTGCCAAAGCGGATATTCCAGGTCCGCATGGTCAGCGTTCTGACCTTAGCTACTTTGCTCAAACCATAACTATTATAATAAATATTCCCCCCATAACACCAAGTGCATTATACATATATGATTTTTCCTTTACACTACGGGATAATTCATGAATTTCAGCTTCAACTTGTTCTAGATATAATTCTAGCGTGTTTATTTGCATATCCTTATCAAGATAACCTAAACTCTCCCCTAATAAGGATAAGGATTTCAAATCTTTTTTCGTTAAAGAAGTATTGTTAAGTTCGGTATCAACTGCTTCTTTCCAAATGGTATAAAATGAAATTCCTCCAAGTTCTTGAAGTCTTTTCGCAATAACACTCAAAAAGTTTCTATATTTCCCCTCATGTCTTATGGATAGTGCTTGTACGGCTTCTGGCAATGGCGTATGGGCATATCTAATATCGCCCTTTAACAGATAAATTATTTTCTTCAATTCCCTTAAATCACCAATTCTATTTCTAAGTTCATTACTAAAATACATTCCCATACCACTACAAGAACATATAATTAGAATACATCCAACTATTTTTATGTATAACACAAAACCCCTCCTCCCATATTAATAAATCCTTGTTCCTATGGTGTCATAAATTTCTGAAATATTACCAACTCCACCTATATTATTTAATACGATATACCTTTCAAACAATTTTTCTTTTACTAACGTACCTAGAATTGGTTTGTTCTTAATATCATCAAGTGAATTACCATGAACGGTTGCAATTAATTTACATCCACAATTCATAACGTATTCTATTGCTTCTATATCTTCCTTAGAACCAACTTCATCTACAGCTATTACTCTTGGCGACATAGAACGAATTAGCATTAACATTCCTTTCGCTTTCGGGCAGCAATCAAGTACATCAGTACGAATTCCTAGTTCATTTTGTGGAACTCCCATATAACATGCTCCTATTTCAGAACGTTCATCAATAACTCCTACTGTTATGCCTTGTCTCGTTTTATCACCGTCAGATAATTGTCTAATCACATCACGTAAAAGCGTTGTTTTGCCACATCTTGGAGGCGATATAATGAGGGTATGATAACAGTCTCCTTCTTTGCCTTCAGTAATATATGGCATTACTTTGTTGGCACATCCCATTATCTGATGGGATAGTCTAATATTAATAAAAGAAATATGCTTAATACTTTTAATCTTTGTATCTTCAAGAACAGCCTTGCCTGTAATACCTACCCTATGTCCACCAGTAATTGTTATAAATCCTTGTCTTAATTCTTCTTCAAAAGCATATAGTGAATAATTACTAATATATTCCATAGTCTCTCTAATCTCATTTTTGCTAATACAATATGTATTCATATTATTAGTTGTTAATGTAGATTCGGCAGTGACAAAATATTCTTCATTGTTATAAATTATTAATAATGGCCCATTCACTCTAAGTCTTATTTCTTGTAATAATTCAAAATCAAAATTAACTTTCGCTATAAGTGTTCTTAACTTTAAAGAAAATATTTTTAATAGTTCTTCTTTCTTATTCATCTCTCCCTCCCTCTGCTATGTTGCATTAATATATTAAGGATAAGTAAGTAACATTTACCTTATACGCCGATCCTTTAGAACAATATATGTCCTAATGATGAAATTATTACTTGAAATAATATTTGTCCTAATTTTTTTATTGCAAAGATTTCCCTATTATGTTAATCTTTTTAACAATATACTTAATAGAGAAGGGAGCATAATTTGTGCTAAGCCCAATTTCACGGTATATTGTCAGAATGGAGGACGAGAATGGATTATGGATTAATTGGAGAAAAACTAGGACATAGTTTTTCAAAAATCATACACGAAAAATTAGCAAACTATGTATATGAATTAGTCCCTTTAACCTATGATGAATTTGAAAGGTTTATGACTAATAAAGATTTTTTAGGAATAAATGTTACTATTCCGTATAAAAGCGATGTAATTCCTTATTTAGATGAAATGGATGATAAAGCAAGGGAGATAGATGCTGTTAACACAATTGTTAAGAGAAACAATAAATTAATTGGTTACAACACAGACTATTATGGATTTTTATATACAATAGAACAAAATAAGATAGGCATAGAAAATCAAAAGGTAATTGTTCTTGGAACTGGTGGTGCTGCAAAATCAGTAATAGCAGTTTTAAAAACATTAAAAGCAAAAGAAATTATTACAGTAAAAAACACAGCTACCAATGGTGCTATTACATATGAAGATTGTTTTACATATCATCAAGATGCAACCGTAGTTATTAATACTAGCCCAATTGGTATGTATCCAAACATAGATAATAGCCCAATGGATCTTAATAATCTATGTAAACTTAATGCGGTAGTTGATCTTATCTATAATCCAACAAAAACAAAGCTACTATTACAAGGAGAAGAATTAGGACTTATATCCGTAAATGGTCTTGAAATGCTAGTAGCTCAAGCTGTTTATGCGGCTGAATACTTTTTGGATGTGAAATTTGAAAAACAGGTTATCCGAAACATTTATGAAGATATTAAAAGAAGCATATAAATAAGCGCTCTTTTGGTTATTCCGTTCCAATATATTAACGGTTAACCCAAAGAGCGCTTTCTTATTTTAGTAAGTATGGACTTACTTGATTCACATCAATACCACATTTTTTCAAGTCTTTATCTATTTTTTTATTCATACCTTTTGCCATGATTTGATACATTAAGCCAGGTATCTTCATCATTGATTTTTCATATACATTTTTAGCTACGTGCTCCCCATTATTAATATGTTCAAAGAATATATTAAGCTGCTTTTCTACTTTTTTACCATTTGGTAATGCAGCTACCTCACGTCCATTTAACATTGCACCTAATCCCATTATAAAGCCACCTTTGTACGAAACATTACACTTTTTGCCAAACATACGAAGGAGTTCTAGACCACTTTCATGGGTATGAGCATAAGGCATTCCACCTTGTATCATTCCATATATATTCTGACCATGTAAAAGTTCAACGTGGACATTAAGGTATTCTAATAACCTGATTGTATCAGCCGGATATGTATTAATATAACATGGTCCACTAAATACTATGGTATCCGCTTCCTTTATTGAATTGTCTAGATTATTTAGTTTATTTAGATTGGAATAAAGGTGTACCATCGTAATCTGATTCGTTTCATTTTCTAGATACTTTTTGCACATATTGAGTAGAACTACACTTGTACCATTTTTTCTAGGGCTAAGATTAATAAGTAATATTTTTGTCATATAAGTACAACCTCCTTTACTATAGTGTCAATAGCTTTGGTGTCAAGAACAGAATCTACGATATATGACTTACCAACCCCTCTAGTAATTATTAACATCTCTTGGAATAATTTATGAAATGCAGTGATTTCATCCTCTATGGTATTTTGGCTAACTCCTATTAATATCATCTTAAACTGTTTGCCAATCATACCACCTTTCACTAACTCCTTATTATTTACAAAATAATGTCCATCCATAATTAATCCACATTTATCTAGAACTCTTTTCGTCTTAAAGGAATAACTACCAAAAGTAATTGGTGTTACATAAATTTGAACATCCGATCTTATGAGTTTAGGATAAATCCAGTCACCATCATCACGTATGACACACTTACCATATGTTTTATTAGTACAACCACCACAACTTACACATGGCTTCACCTCAACATTATCTAATGAAATATAATCTACATCAACCATCTTTTCTTGTAAACACTCTTTTAACTTTTCACCTATTTTATATATTCCTTCATCTGCAATAATAGTGACCATAAATCCCCCTAATATATTGTTCTATTTTTCAGTTTGACCTTGATTTAATGCTTTTCCTACAGCACTTTTAAGCGCTTCACTAGAAGTTGTAGCTCCACTAATTGCATCTACTTCAAAGTTATTTAGTTCAATCATTTTATCCACTACAACTTCTGCTGGCTTACCCATACCATTATTATGCTCTAAAATTTTAATCTCTTTCATCTGATTATTTTCAATGGTTACTTCTACTTTAGCAAAAACAAGTCCAACTTTTGCCTCATCAGTATAGGTGCCATCTGCCACCTTCATCATATTAATCGTCGGATAATAAATATTAGCTAATTCTTTTTTCTGCTTATTCCCCATCCAGATGATAAAGATAACTACTACCATTATAAATATACTTAACACTACCAAACCCCTTTTTAATATTTTCATATTATATCATCACTCTCTTTACTTAATTTTGATTTATCGTATACATACTCTCCAAAAGTCATTAATATAAATCTTTTCTAATTTATGGCTAAATCGTATGCACGATTAGCAGTATCTATCAACTCTTGTTTTTTTGGATTCCCCATTCCAAAAAATAAAAAGCTACCTTTACACATAATTTCATCTATTACTTTAATTCCTTTTTCTAAAAGTAACTTTCTTATATTCTCTTGGCCTTTTTCCTTTGTTAGGCTTGAAGTAACTAACACAACCTTCTTAACTTCATCTACGCTTAAACTTTTTACAAATTCTATTAAACTTGGTAAACTTTCGCCTCCATATATTCCACCTACAATAAAAAGTAAATCCAAATCTTTTATCCTTGGGGATACAGATATATTGTATATTTTTTGGTTTAGTTTACTACCAATTGCTTTTGCAATCTTTTGAGAGTGCTTGGTTTTTGTTGCATAAATGATGCTAACGTTATTCATGTTTTAATACTCCTTTCAAAATAATATTCATTTGAACTTGAAACATTTCTTCCACTTCATTTAGTGTTAAATCTTTTTCATACGAAATCATAAGATTGAAACCTAAGAATGAACTCCATATAGAATACGCTGCTCTTGTTGGATCCATCTCTTTTATATCCCCTGACTGAATTCCTTTTTGTATGCTTTGACTTATCATAGTAATCCACATTGGCCTACTACTTGCTCTTGAATTTTCGTTATTCTCTTTTCTTTTATACTTACGTAATACTACTAAATTATAAATTTCTGGTTCTTTATAAGACAGTCTTGTTATCATATGGAATACTGCCGTTGTATTGTATACAAAATCTTTATTCTCATCGTGTAATTTTGCTATATCACTATGAAGTTTCTTTGTCTCTTCCATTTCAATCACATCTAAAATTTCTTGTTTATCTTTAAAGTGATGATAAACTACCCCTGTTGAGTATTCCATTTTATTTATTATTTTACGAATTGATAAGGAATCAAAACCCTCCTTTTTTCCAATTTCTAATGCAGTATCAATAATGGATTGACGTACTAATTCGCTTCTCATTTTTTGACCTTCTCTTGACAACTTCACATCTCCTTTGAATATCAATATAACTTTATTATTTAAAATAACACTGTTATTTTATTATATTCATTTTCTATATTTTGTCAACAAAAACTTTTCAAGGTTACATCAACTTTTACTAATCTTGTATGATACACCACTCATCAAGCATAGTATTTCGGATTCTTTCAGCTCCCCAGATGAAATTAAAAAAGAATATATTTTAGAATTATCTAAAATATATTCTTTCATAAAAACCTTAATTAATTTAAAGGATTTTCTTTAAATTTCTCATTGTTCTTTAGCCAATGTCGCTACACCCTTCTGCGTCCAATCATCATTTATTAAGTCAAATACATCGCCACTGTAAGGTGCAATCGAATCAAGTCCAAGTTCCTTATTTAAATACCCACTAAATTCTTCACATATTTGCTTATCACCATGAACAATAAATACTTTTTGGGGCTTTTCTTCAAAAGCACTGATCCATTTTATCAAACCATTTCTGTCTGCATGTCCACTCATTCCTGATAATTTATACGTTGATAATTTTACTTGTATCCTTTCTCCAAAGAGTTCAACTTCACTCGCCCCATCTAATATACGCCTACCAAGAGTTCCTTCTGATTGATGGCCAACAAATAAAACTGCGCTTTCTGGTCTCCATAAATTGTGTTTCAAATGATGTCTTATCCTACCTGCTTCACACATTCCACTAGCAGCTATAATTACTTTGCAACTTTTATCAAAGTTAATAGCCTTTGATTCCTCCACGGTCACTGATGTTTTTAAGCTTGAAAATGTAATTGGATTAATACCCTTCTTAACCAGTTCCATTGCTTCTTCATCAAAATACCCATGCATATTCTTTGTAAAGACGCTAGTAACCTCATTGGACAGAGGACTATCAACATAAACACTAAAATCACCATGACCTTTCACCAAATTATCTGCCTTTATCTTTCTTAGGAAGTATAAGAGCATTTGAGTTCTACCAACTGCAAAGGAAGGTATTAGGACATTACCACCTTTATCAAAGGTAGCTTGTATAATTTTTGCCATTTCGTTAACATAATCAGGTCTATCACCATGATTTCTATCGCCATATGTTGATTCCATAACTACATAATCAGCTTCTTTTATATACTTTGGATCATTAATAAGTGGTTGATTTATGTTTCCAATGTCACCAGATAGAACTAACTTCTTTGTAACACCTTCCTCTGTTAACCACATCTCAATACTTGCGGAACCTAATAAATGACCACAGTCAATAAACCTTATTTCTATTCCTTCATATAAAGATATTGTTTCTTCATATTCATATGAAACAAAACTAGAGATTGCACCCAATGCATCTTGAACGGTATACAAAGGTTCTATAGGCTTTTGCCCATTACGTTTTCTCTTACGATTTTTCCACTCTGCTTCCGACTCTTGTATATGTGCACTATCTTGTAACATTATTTTACACAATTCTGTTGTAGCTCCTGTTGCATGGATTTTTCCACGAAAACCTCTTTTATATAGTAGTGGTAACTTACCTGCATGGTCCATATGAGCATGTGTGAGTAGTACAGTATCGATATCAGAAACTGGAACAGGAATATCTTGATTCTCAAATACATCTTGTCCTTGCTCTAACCCACAATCAATAAGTATATGCTTACCATCAACTTCTAAATAAAAACAACTTCCAGTAACTTCATGTGTCGCTCCTAAAAATGTTATCTTCATACTAATTCTCCATTCTGCCGTGTGTCACACTATACCGCGAATTTGGGTACTTCTTAAATAATGTAAGAGATGTTGTATCTTTATACTAAAGTTTTTTATACTATCTATTCGTTCCAAAAAAGAATAGTGCAATCGTTCCTGGCCCAGAATGTGTTCCAATCACTGGTCCTATTTTACTGATAACGACTTCCTTAACTTGAAGTTTTTCTTTAATCATATTCGCTAAAAATTCAGCATCCTCTAGTGCATCACCATGACTTATAAAAATTACTTGTTCTTTTGGATTAACTACAGTTTGTTCCATATGTTCATATAATGCAATTAAGGATTTTTTACGACCTCTGACCTTTTCCATGGGTATTAAATGTCCTTCATTATCAACATGAAGAATTGGCTTAATGTTTAGAGCAGTACCTATAGTTGCACTAATTGCACTAACTCTTCCACCACGTCTTAAATGATTTAAGTCATCTACTGTAAACCAATGGCATAATTTTAAAGTATTATTTTCAATCCAAAACGCAAGTTCATCTATGGTTAATCCTTCTTCTTTTTTCTTTACTGCAGAATAAACCATTAAACCTTCACCAGCAGAAGCAGCTTTTGTGTCTACACATATTATCTTCGCATCTGGGTATTCTTCTAGTAGCTCATCTCTAGCTATTAATGAGGAATTGAATGTTCCACTAAGACCGGATGAGAACGCGATGTATAAAATATCATTACCTTCTTCTAAGATAGGTCGAAAATAAGAAAGAAACGTTTCCGTATTTATTAAAGATGTTACCGATTTACCACCTTTACGAAGTACGTCATAAAATGCTTCTATACTAATTTCTCTTTCATCTGCATAATGAGTATAACTTTTACCCTCTAATTCAAGATCCATTGGTATCATTTTAATACCAAGGTCTTTCGCCATATTATCAGAGATATCTGTAGTAGTTTCAGTAACAATAACAAAATTTTTCATAACTCACCTTTTCCCTTTTATAAATTGATATAATGTATATTTTAGCATCATTTGTAATTCTTTACAACCTTGTAGAGAAACAAATAGATAAAGCTAACAAAAATATATTTTTGTTAGCTTTATCTATTAATTATACAATATATTATTATCTATGCATATTAGTATTACTAAATAAGACATAATTTACACCTATGACTGCTATTTTTTTAAACATTGATATAATTTATTAATCCTTCTGCTTTAATTATTTTTTGCATAAATTCAGGAAAAGATTGTCCCTTATAATTTTTATTTTTTGTAATATTATAAAT
>JAEWHU010000124.1 GCA_023387635.1 Bacillota bacterium | reverse complement strand
CTGTTACATCTGCCCCAGTCGCTGCCAATATCGGGCCTTGTTGACCGCCACCACTTGCTAGACATAAGATTTTCATTTCTTCAAGTTTATGCGGAAACCAAGTTGAAGGAACTGGCTTTTGGGGTGTTAATACGATACTCCAAAAGCCTTCCTTAGCAAGTCTAATCATTTCACTTGAAACAGGGATAGACCAACAATCATTATTTTCAGAGCGATTATCCCATATTCTCTCATTTTCTTTTATATACTTCATTTCAAATCGCCTCATTATATTCCTATTTATAGTTTTTTCATAAATATGTGACGCAATATTCTACAAGTGATTATTATGTTGAACACAGTCTTTGTTTTCATAATCCAGAATCTCAACAGATTAAAATTTTACGAATTGAAAAAGAATACATCTGCCAAAGTACCATCGTCATACTCAGTCCGTGGATATGAATTAACTAATTCATATTTACCATTCGTATAATCACTAATAACTTTATCCCAAAAATGAACGGATGAGATGTTTTTAGGATGTCTATCATACTTTTCTAACAGATTACTGTGAATTTCTCTTTCTTCTAATTTAACAAGTTGTAATTCAACTTTCATTGGTTTTCCTCTCTACAAAAAAGTTCATCGTGTAATTCCTCATACCACATTTCAGATTTCTTCATGGAGATTTCCATCTCATCCAAGGATGCTACTTGAATTAGCTTTTCTAATCGGCTAACAATCGTCTGTGGCATGTGTTTTGAGATATGTAGCAAATAGTGATATGGATATAATGGTGTATATTTTAATCGCAAAAGCATAACAAGAGGTTCAATTACATACTTGTTATAATAGGCATAGCTTTCAGGAAAAGTACCCCTTCTGATATATTTATTTACTCGTAGATGTTGACTATATCTATAATCGCATATTTGTTTACATTTCAATTTATTACCAGCAATCTCCTGTTCATCTGCTTCTTCCAAACGAACAACATTATCTTTATCAAATATGACTAGTGCCCCCTCTACGTTATCATTCTTTATATAATGATATTCATTTCTGTCCCTAGAGTGTAACTGCCAATTAAAGTCTAGCACAAGATACGGATTAGATTCTTTTATATGATATACAATCTGCCCAAGTTTCGGATGTTCGTTTCCATTTTCATAACGTTCATCTATTTCTCCTAATCTAGAAAGTGCTCTTTCAACATATTCTATAGCATCACTTACATAATTATCATCAACATCAATCCAATAATCAATATCGGAATATTCATCTGCATATCCCATAGCAAATGAACCTTCCAGCCAAAAGGCATAAACATATGGCAATGGCATTAATTCATTTTTCAATACTTCAGTTATTTCTTTCTCAGTAATCATTATACATTCTTCTCCCCTAAATCAAATTAATCTCCTAGTTAAGTTTTACTGCTCTTGTAGCCATATATTGTGGGGCATATTCTCTGATTGCAGCACCGCCTTCTCTATCCCTATCTTCATACAAATCTGTTAGGGTAAATCCTGCTTTCAGTTGTCCGCCAAGCTGTTCTTCCATACTATGGCTAAATTGTATACCTTCATGATTATTCGCCATTCTATCGTATTGTTCTTTTTCCATTTTCAAAGGATTAAAAGGTAATTTGTTTACGACTGTTAGTGGCGAATCATCCTCAAATAAAAAACCAATTTCGTTACAAAAACCGGCTAATAAAATACCACCTTTTTTAATACCCTATAACACTCTTTCCATACATGCTGAATATCTTCAACATAACAATTGGATACAGGATGAAAAATCATATCAAATGTTTCATTCTCAAATGGTAATGGCTTTGTCATATCACCTTTGATTATATTAATATTGTAACCTTCACGTTTAGATACCATTATCTCTGACTCTAGCTGGTGGTCAGAATAATCAAAAACGGTACAGTTAGCTCCTAATGCTGTAAATATAGGCATTTGTTGACCACCACCACTCGCTAATCCTAATAGCTTTTTATCCTTTAGATTGCCGAACCATTGATGTGGTACAATTACGCATGGTGTAAGATAAACTCCCCACTCTCCATTTTTCGCTTTTTGGTACTCTTTGGGTGAAATAGGTAGCGACCATTCACAACCGTTTTCCGCCCATTTGTCCCATGTTTTTGAATTAATTTCTGTATATGTTCTATTCATTTTAATAGGTCCTGCTTTCTTAATTAATTTAAATAATATCTATAATATATCACATATTAAAATGAATTTTTGTGTCATAAATTTATTAAAAGAAAGAGTACACAAAAAGCTGCTACTATTAGTAACAGCTCTAAATGCTAAGGTTTGTAGATAATTCTTTTTATCGTATCATAGGAAAGATGGTATTCCTCCATTAGTTCCTGTATTGATAATCCCTTATTTTTCTTATAACGTATTTCTTGATTTCTTTTATGTAATTCTTTTTTTGTGGATGTCCTACTTCCCCATTTGCACTTTTTATCTTCAGGCAATGGGATATAAATTAATCCTCCACCATAATATTTTTGAATTTCAGATAATATTTTATCTGGTAATACTTCTTTTCCATTTACATATGCCATGTATATACTCCTTCTAAAACAATGACATCCAATAAGTTGATGCCTTATGTAGGTTTCAATCCAGAGTGCAACACATTTCATATCTCTATTGCGATTCTACAATCGCTCTATGCATTGAATCGCTAGACAAATATGTCCTGTGTTGCATAGAGTGTATAAGGTGTTTGATTAGACTTTTTTATGTATATCATAAATTTTAACATATTCCTTCCTCCTTACTTTCAATCCATCCAAAGCATAAGTAATAGGTATCTTTAGTTTTTATCGAGTACCTATTACTAATGTGAATGCTTTAACTAATTTAGTTACACTATGATTATAACATGAAGTGATTTGTATGAATAGTTATATTATGTAAATTGTCTTTTTTATGACAAATTTATCAATATATTACATAATCATGCCTAAAAACTTTATTCCTCAATAAACTTTACTAACTCTTCATTAAATTCATCCTTCTGATCGTAGAATGCTCCATGACCACTGTAGTAGAACGGTATGAGTTTTGAATTTTTAATGCTTTTGTTTTGTATTTGACCAAGTTGAAATGGAACTACCTTATCATGAATACCATGAATAATTAATGTTGGAACATTTATTGTCTCTAAATCAGAAAACAGCACTTCATTGATCCATGTATTGGCAATAGCCACTGTGGCCCATCCAGATGCCTTTAATCCTAATTGGAATAACCAATCTGGGAATGCCCCAGTAATATGCTGAAAGAAAAAAATATCTCCAAAATTCTGAAGCATTTTAGGTCGGTCTGTATATGTTCCTTGAATTATTTGATCAACTGTTTCTTTATCTAGTCCATAAGGGAAATTAGGACGTTTGATGACACTGGGTGCCCCTGCAGAATAAACAGTATTGTCTTTTCTCCTTCAGCATTAAGATCCTCAACATAGATTTTTACATTTGCTCCAGCATTAATATAATATCCCACGAAAACCTCCTATAATCAAGTAACTATATCTTTAATATTCACTTAAAAAATAATATGCTTGAGAATATTATTAAATACCAAATCAACATATTAGATGACAATATTTCCCTGTTCTTATTTTTAAATATAAAAAGTCTCCCCTTTTCGGGCAAGCTTTATTTGAACGGAGAAGGAGCAACCCCGTTTTCCTATTCTATTTTATAAGCCAATTACACAATGCCCCTCAACATTTAGGTATAACTACTAATTTTAGTACAAAATTAGTAATGCTATTAATACATACTTGAATAAATTTATGGGAGGTCATATTGACCTCCTAATTTTAATTTCTAACTTCTATAACCTCTACAAAATGTATATATTAAATAATTGCTTTTTGTTCGTTTTAATTTTATTTATATGTATTAATTATTGGGTCAAAATTGATAAAGATGGCAACCAACTTAACTACCGTATTATGCTTATACAACGGAGCTACATAAAAGACCACTCATTATATTCATGTTTAAGAAATTCCACATCATTTTCCCAGTCAATATGACTTAATTCTTTTAATTGTAAAATTTCTATTTTGTCGTTCTTTTCTTGATATCCCCAAGAAAAACCAGTCAGATATCGTATTTGATTACCATTCACATAACTTGGCATGTCAACCAATCATACTTTTCTAGCAGATTACTGAGAATCGAGCAGGCGCATCTTCTATTCTCCATGGTCTCTAACAGGCTCATAATTAATTATAGCATCTTCATCAGTTTCTTCTATTTTGAAAATAACAGGACGTATACCATCGTTACAAGAGCATATTGCTATGCCTTCTTTTTCTATCCAATCTCTATAGTAAAACTTTCCACTGCCATGAGATATAGCAAACACATATTGATACATCGCTTTCCATGCTTCATCACATAATCCCTCTGGTTTTG
>JAEWHU010000112.1 GCA_023387635.1 Bacillota bacterium | reverse complement strand
TTTAAATATTATGACATGGGATATGCAAGTGCTATGTCATGGGTTATGCTGATAGTTATGAGTTTAATAACATTATTAATATTTAAATCATCGAAACGATGGGTATTCTCAGAAGCAGCACAGGATTAAGGAGGGAAAGAATATGGGAATAAAATTAAAAAAGCAAATTGGAAAAGTCATATACCATGTTTTTGTCCTTGGTTTTGGATTTATCATGATATATCCAGTTTTATGGATGATTAGTGGATCATTGAAAAATAATGTAGAAATATTAAATGGGTCCTTAAACCTAATTCCCCCTAATTGGAGATGGGAAAATTTTGCTAACGGTTTTCGAGGCTTCGGTGGAATTACATTTGCTACCTATTTTAAAAATTCATTTGTAATTACAAGTATTGCAACCTTAGCCACCGTAGTTAGTTCTGCATGTGTTGCTTATTCTTTTGCAAGAATTAAGTATCGTGGAAGGAAAGTATTATTTACAGCAATGATTTGTACGATGATGCTACCAGGTCAGATTATATTAATCCCTCAGTATATTATATATAATAAGTTGGGAATGGTTGGAAGTATTATACCTTTAGTTTTACCACATTTTTGTGGCCAAGCGTTCTTTATCTATCAGATGATGCAATTTATGATGGGTATTCCAAGAGAACTTGATGAAGCAGCAACAATTGATGGTTGTAGTAAATATAGTATATTTACACGTCTTATTCTACCATTATTAAAGCCTGCATTAGTTACTACTGTAATTATTCAGTTTTACTGGAAATGGGATGATTTTATGGGACCATTAATCTACTTAAATAAGCCATTAGATTACACAGTATCTATTGCGATTAAATTATTTGCAGATTCATCATCTACAACTGATTATGGTGCCATGTTTGCTATGTCTACATTATCATTAATTCCAGTATTTCTTATATTCTTATTCTTTAATAGATATTTAGTAGAAGGTGTAAGTACTAGTGGTTTAAAAGGATAATATGCACTTTGTGCTGACGTACAATATTGCTATGGATATTAAAGAGCACTAAAGCGACAGAATGGATGTTCTAGTGTGAAAAATCAATATTTTTTACACTTTATCACCAGAATGGAGATTATTATGATAAATAGATATGAATTAGTCAGTCGTCATAACCCTATATTAAAAGAATGTGATTTTGAATCACCATTAAGCGTTGGAAATGGTGATTTTGCTTATACAGTAGATGCTACTGGGTTACAAACATTTTATGACGAATATGCAAAACATCATATGCCACTTTGTACTATGAGTCAATGGGGATGGCATACAACACCGGATAATGGTAAGTATTATTCCCTAGAAGATCTAGAAATGACAGAATATGAATCAAATGGACGTAAAGTATTATATGCTGTAGAGAAAAAACAAGGAAATGAAACGGTATATGATTGG
Source organism: Bacillota bacterium (assembly GCA_023387635.1). GTDB lineage: Bacteria > Bacillota > Clostridia > Lachnospirales > Lachnospiraceae > Anaerocolumna. Next base: position 2,104 of record JAEWHU010000112.1, on the reverse strand, counting down.
TTACGTACAAATCCTCATAGATTAAATCTTGGTCGTATTGGATTCTACTATGATAATAAAGAGGTAGATTTAAATTCCATTACAGATATTCATCAAGAGTTAAAATTATATGAAGGTATCATTGAAAGTAAATTTACCATACATGGAGAGATAGTTAGGGTTCAAACCATATGTCATAGAGAAAAAGATATATTAGGCTTTAAGATTGAATCACCTGCATTATTAAGTGGAAAATTAACTGTAAAAATCCAATTTCCGTATGGTTCTCATGATATTACCGCTTCAGATTGGAAGCGTGAAGATTGTCATGTTACCATACCATTAAGTCAAACAGAGAAAGATTTACACCTAAAAAGAGTGCTTAATAAGGATGAATATTATGTAAATATTCATTCAGAATCGAAAGTAGAATATACTATTAACTCCCACCTTATCGAACTTACAGCAAGGGAGGATAAGTTATTATTTTCAGTTGCATTCTCAAAAGAAGAAGATGAACATAATGTACTTTTTGAACATATAAAAGATAGTAGTATTAAGGGATGGAAAGATTTTTGGGAAAATGGTGGAATTGTAAAGCTACATGATTCTAAGGACGAGAGAGGTGTAGAACTAGAAAGAAGAATTATATTATCCTTATATCTTCTGGCTATTCAATCCTGTGGATCTGTCCCACCACAAGAAACTGGTCTTACTTGTAACAGCTGGTATGGAAAGTTTCACTTAGAAATGCATCCTTGGCATTGTGCTTTTTTACCACTATGGGGAAGAAGTAATCTATTATTAAAAAGTATTGACTGGTATGTAGAACATTTACCACAAGTGAGAGAAAATGCGAGAAGAAATGGGTATAAAGGAGCTAGATGGCCAAAGATGATTGCATATGATGCTATTGATAGCCCATCTATTATCGCTACATTACTCATATGGCAACAACCTCATATTATTTACATGTTAGAGTTAATATATCAGTCTGAAAAAAATAGTGAATTACTATCTAAATACTGGGATGTGATTAGAGAAACCGCAGAGTTCATGAGTGATTTTGTTGTCTTAAATGAACAAACTGGACGTTACGATTTGCCTTCTCCCTTAATCCCTGCACAAGAAGAACATGATCCAAGAATTACCTTTAATCCTACTTTTGAATTAGAATATTGGCATTTTACATTAAAAATCGCTTATGAGTGGTCGGTTAGATTAGATAAAGAAGTAACCATATGGAAAGATATTTCAGATAAAATGGCTGAGTTGCCAATACATGATAATTTATATATGGCTCATAAAAATTGTAATGAAACATTTGAGAAATTTAATAGAGATCATCCATCCATGCTTGGTGCATGTGGCTTTATACCGGGCGTACGTACTAATCCTAGAAATATGCAATTAACACTAGATAAAGTATTAGAATGCTGGGATTTTAATACCATGTGGGGCTGGGATTTTGCACTTATGGCTATGACAGGTGTAAGACTTGGGAATGCTAATGTAGCGATGGATATATTATTAAAAGATACTGCTAAAAACTCATATGTGGCAAGTGGCAATAATTATCAAAGGTTAAGAACTGATTTACCATTATACTTACCAGGGAATGGTTCTTTGTTACTTGCAGTAGCCATGATGACTGCAGGATACGCAGGTTGTGATAGAAAAACACCTGGAATACCTGATGATGGAATGTGGAATATTGAATTTGAAGGAATGAGTCAATTTCCATATTAGAGAGTAAAAAGTGTGAAAGATAAATCTTTCACACTTTTTTGAGAAAGACAAATCTTTCGCACTTTTTTAAGAAAGGCATGGTTATTAATATGATAGAGAATCCAATTTTAAAAGGGTTTAGCCCTGATCCAAGTATAATACGTGTTGGCGAGGATTATTATATAGCTACTTCTACCTTTGAGTGGTGGCCAGGCATTCATTTGTTTCATTCTAAAGATTTAAAGAATTGGGAACAGATAAAGTCTCCCATACAAAGATTAAGTCAAGCAAACCTCATTGGGGACCCTACCTCTGGTGGAATATGGGCACCTTGTTTAAGTTATTATGATGGAATCTTTTATATTGTTTATACGGATGTGAAGACAAAAAAAGGAAG
>JAEWHU010000029.1 GCA_023387635.1 Bacillota bacterium | reverse complement strand
TTCCATAATTATCTTCGCAGAGCATAATGATAATATCATCAAGAGGTGAGGTGCCATCAGGATTCTTCCAATCCTTTAAGCCTTCGACTATTTCACCTGTGGTATTATCAATACCCCCATTCCAGTACTGTTCTACCTCCTTGTATACAACCAGCATCTTAGGTGAGTCAGAAAGACCTGCCTCTTCTAAAATATCTCTTTGGGTCAGAATTATATCCTTAAGGGATTGCACATTGTGAGCCATGGAACCACCAAGAGAAGAGTCATTTTCTCCTCGCATACCAACTGTAATAACATTTTCATAGTCCTTATTTCTTTTTATCCCATCCCTCCAGAATTCTGGTATTGCTTTTATGTTCTTCTGAAAATCCCATGCGTTACTCTCACTATAATTCTCATAAATACGTTGCCATTCTACTCCAGCACGGCACATTGGCTCATGATGAGACGTTCCCATTATAATACCATATGCATTAGCTAGCTTAATATTCGCGTATATATCTTCTGCCCCATCTTCTGAAAAATTATTGTTCCACATTGCAGGCCACAAATAATTTCCCTTTAGACGTAATATCAATTCAAAAACATGGGCATACATCTTCTCATTCAGCTCACCATAATGGTTCTTTGCCCAGCTGGTAAAGGACGGTGACTCATCATTTATGAAGATGCCACGAAAGCGTACCGATGGCTCCTTTGATGTCTTCTCTACTTCTTTCTTTGTAAATGCAATGGTTTCTTTCTTAGCTGGGACTGTATCTGCAAACCATACCCATGGGCTTACTCCAATCAATTCTGAAATATGAAACAACCCATAGATACATCCACGTTTGTCACTGCCAGTGATAACAAGAGCGTTATTGACTGTTGGCGTTAAATTATCTACCATACGTATGGCATAACACTCCCTTTTAGCAGCTAATCCTTCTATGTCCAACTTACCATCTAGAGCGATGGTGTTTATAAGAGAATTCTCTCCAACTGTTCCTATAACCACTACATCTCCTTGTAGTTTCTCCTTCTTAGTGACAATCTCGGGACGCTTTCCTGTAACTAATTCAACATCCTCCACAAAGGCTTCTGCTACTAGCCTTAAGCCATCATAATTTTTATCCGTCTCCTGGATAAAAATCTGTGCCACTCCATTTCTAACTAAATTAAATACTTGATTCCCCATATATTTGCCCTCCAAGTTCTGATGTGAATGGTTGCATTCTTTCTTAGAACGCAAACTTCAGTATAAAAGTGTTCTCTTTTTCTTCCACACTTTTCTCCTGATTTTAAACATTAGATTAACAACCGTCATACTTAACGAGTCTCAATTATTAGTATAATATGGAATATCGGTAAAATCTTTTACAATATTGCTAAATTGTTTGCTTATATTGCTTTACTAAGAAATTCTTTAAATTATTGAATCTACCATTGGTTTCATTCTTCACTCTTTTTGGCATATTAAGTTTAAACTTCTCTCGTTTGCAACCTCTTTTCCATCAACATTAATCCCTTCTCATAACGATCAATTTTATTATTCAGACGGTCTAAAGACTCTTGCATGTCATTCATTTTATCTTTTAATTGGTTTCGTTGTTCAATCAACAATGCTTTTCTTGCTTCGTTTGTTGCATCTCCTTGCGCAAACAAGGCAACATACTCGACCAAAGCCACTATTTGAACTCCAGATTTCCTCATACATTTCATTAATTCAATCCACCTACAAGATTCATCGTCGTAGTTTCGTATCCCGCTGTTGTTTCTTGGCACCGGTGGTATCAATCCAATTCTCTCATAGTATCGTAATGTATCTGCTGTAATGTCATATTTTTTACTTACTTCTGTAATGGTCATAAATTATACCTCCATGAATGATTTATTCAATTACATATAATGAACTCTCCTTTGTGCCTAGCATTGTGATTTCTCAAAGATCATCTGAACTTAATGCAACACCATTATTCTCATATTAAAATAAGCTACTTACCATCTAAGCAGCTTAAATCTTAATAAATATATCCTTTATATGAAATCCATAGCAACAATAATATTAAAAATATACTATTCTATATCAAGCCTGTAAGTATATTCGTCATATACAATATCAGTCCCCTGTTTTTTAAAGTTCCCTTCTTTTTCAACAGAGAAACCAAGTTTTTTAAGGACTGCATTAGAACCATCATTTTCCTTAGCAACAAGTGCCGTAAATTTGCGACCACCATTATCATATCCAAAGTCTATTAAGGCTTTTACCATTTCCGTAGCATACCCTTGTCTCCAATATTTTTTATGTACGCAGTATCCTAAATCCCAATGCTGTGGGTCATTCTCTGGAACGATACTGCATGTTCCTATAAAATCACCAGTCTCTTTTGAAACTGCAATAAACGGGTACCATTCTTCATCATTTTCAATGCCTTTAGCAAAGTTCATATATGCTTCACTAGCTTTTTCGCGAGGAGGATCTGATAGATACTTACCCATCTCATCATCCAACCATATGCTAAAACACAATGGTGCATCTTCTTCTCTTGTACTTCTTATAATTAAGCGTTCTGTTATTATATCTCTTGTATTCATTATGTATTTACCTCTCTTATTCTTTAAGTAGTATTCCCTTAAGGTGATTACCTTTAACCCCTATTATACAGTATATTAATTCTATAATCTACCAATTATTGCATATTGGCATTAATCCAAATAAAAAACCCCCAAAACATAATGTTTTGAGGGTAATATAATTTGAAATAAATATTCTCTTTGAGGTTGTTGCCTATCTCTTTGAGAATTGAGGAGCACGACGAGCTGCTTTTAAGCCGTACTTCTTTCTTTCTTTCATTCTTGGATCTCTTGTTAAGAAACCTGCTTTTTTAAGCACTGGACGGTAATCGCCATCTGCTTTTAATAAAGCTCTTGAAACACCATGTCTGATAGCTCCAGCTTGACCTGTGAAACCACCTCCACGAACATTTACAAGTACATCAAATTTGTCTACTGTATCAGTCATAACCAGTGGTTGACGAACAATTAGCTTTAATGTTTCTAATCCAAAGTATTCATCCATATCTCTTTTATTAATAACAACTTTACCAGTACCTGGTACTAAGTAAACTCTAGCGATACTGCTTTTTCTTCTACCAGTTCCGTAATATTTTGCTTTAGCCAATGTAATTTCCTCCTTTCAACCTTCTGATTAGTATTTAATCTCTAATACTTCTGGTTTTTGAGCTGCGTTATCATGCTCTGGGCCAGCGTATAAGTGTAATTTTTTATGCATTTGTCTACCTAAAGGTCCTTTTGGAAGCATACCTTTAACTGCTAAGCTAAGAGCTTCAGTAGGTTTTTTATCCATTAATTCCTTAAGCGTAGTTTCTTTCATACCACCTACATAATCAGAGTGATTGTAGTAGATTTTTTGATCTAGTTTTTTTCCTGTAACTTTTATCTTATCAGCATTAACAACGATAACATAATCACCAGTGTCAATGTGTGGAGTATAAGTTGGTTTGTTTTTTCCTCTTAATATCTTAGCAATTTCAGATGAAAGACGTCCTAATGTATGTCCTTCTGCATCAATTACATACCATTTTCTGTCCACAGTTGCTGGACTAGCCATAAAGCTTTTCATTGGTTACCTCCTTAGATTTTTCAATCTCAGTTATTTTCATGGTTATTTTTAATTATATATGTTAAAATACTTTACCGGGGCTTGGCTACAGTATTCTCACGTCACATCTTAAAATTATATATCATTTGGCCTAGCGTGTCAATAGTTTTTCTCATTAACAATAAAAATTATCCCTAATTTTTGAAAATAGTTAATATCCTATTTATCTCTTTGATTACATCACTTCTAGATCAGGAAAATCAATATTAACTAAAGTCAATCCATTTGCAGGAGCTTTGGGACCCGCAAAGTCCCTATCTTTCTTATCTAATATTTCAATCACATATTCTGGTGGATAGATTGATAATCCAACCTTAACTAAAGTACCAACAATGATTCTTACCATATTGTATAGGAATCCATTTCCGGTAATGACTATACTTATAATATCATTTTCCTTAAGTATCTTAATATCTTCTATATTACGAACGGTATCTACTACTCTAGTCCCATTTGAACAAAAACTTTTAAAATCATGCTTACCAATTAGATAATTAGCCGCCTCTTGCATGGCCAGGGTGTTTAGCGGATAATATACATAATAAGAATACAATCTGTCTGTAGGCAGTGGAAACTTACTATTTCGTATATTATATTGATATGTCTTGATGCTTCTACAATATCTTGGATGAAAATCTAGTGGAACTTCGAAAGATTCTTGTATCACAATGGTGTCTGGTAACCTTTGATTAAGGGCAAAAGATATTTTATTAGCAGGCATTCTAGTATTCGTATCAAAAACTGCAACATTTCCAATAGCATGAACACCAGAGTCTGTTCTACTAGCACCTATTATTACAATATCCTCCTCAAATAACTGGGATAACTTTTTGTTAAG
>JAEWHU010000382.1 GCA_023387635.1 Bacillota bacterium | reverse complement strand
CTTTATCCGTAGTGTTTGTTAATTCTTTCATTACACCTACGAGACGTTTACCAATGATTTCTTCACTTTCAAAGGAAAGAAATGGATTACTAAATGTAATTTTATCATCTTTTAATTCTTCTATATTATTTTTAATATTTTCAGAATAGGAAGCAACAATAGGGCAGTTGTAATGATTGTTTGCACCTTTTACTTCTTTCCTTTCGTAAGGAATGCTAGGGTAAAAGATAAAGTCTACTCCTTTTTTTAATAACCACATAATATGACCATGGACTATTTTAGCAGGATAGCACTCTGATTCACTTGGAATGGACTCAATGCCCATCTCATATATCTTATGGTTGGATACTGGTGATAAAACAACTTCATATCCAAGTTCTGTAAAAAATGTAAACCAAAATGGATAGTTTTCATACATATTTAGGACTCTTGGGATACCTACTTTTCCTCTGTATGCTTTTTCACATTTTAGTGGTTCATAAGAAAAAAGTCTATTTAGTTTATATTCAAATAGGTTTGGTATATTGTCTTTATTCTTTTCTTTACCAAGTCCACGTTCACAACGATTACCAGATATAAATTTACGATCTCCAGAGAAACGATTGATTGTTAACCTGCAGTTATTTGTACATAATCTGCATCTAGCCATACTTGATTCAACAACTAAGTCATTTATTTGTTCTATGCTAAGCATAGTTGTTTCTTCGCCGTTGTAGTGTTCTCTTGCAATTAGAGCTGAACCAAATGCACCCATAATGCCAGCGATGTCAGGGCGAACTACCTTACAGCCAACTAATTGTTCAAAGCTTCTAAGAACAGCATCGTTATAGAAAGTACCACCTTGGACAACAATGTGGTTACCAAGTTCTTTTGGATCAGTTACTTTAATAACTTTATAGATAGCATTCTTAATAACGGAGTACGCAAGTCCAGCAGAAATATCAGCTACAGTAGCACCTTCTTTTTGAGCTTGCTTTACCTTCGAATTCATAAATACAGTACATCTTGAACCAAGATCGATTGGGTTTTCGGCAAACAATGCAACTTTAGCAAAGTCAGCAACTTCATAGTTTAAAGATTTTGCAAAGGTTTCAATAAAGGAACCACAACCAGAGGAACATGCCTCATTTAGTAATACATTATCAACGGTTTGATTTTTAATTTTAATGCATTTCATATCTTGACCACCAATGTCAAGAATACAGTCTACTTTTGGTTCAAAGAAGGAAGCTGCATAATAATGAGCAACTGTTTCAACCTCACCTTCATCAAGAAGTAATGCAGCTTTAATGAGTGCTTCCCCATAACCAGTAGAACAAGAACGCACAATTTTAGCTTTCTCAGGTAATAGTGTATAGATTTCTTTTATTGCTTTCATGGCTGTTTTTAAAGGATTTCCATTATTGTTACTGTAAAAAGAGTACAATAATGATCCATCATCGCCTACAAGTGCAACTTTTGTAGTTGTTGAACCTGCGTCAATTCCAAGGAATGTATTGCCTTCGTAAGTAGATAAATCACCCTTTTTAACAGTGTATTTCTTATGTCTATCTGAAAACTCTTTATACGCTACTTCATTTTCAAATAATGGTGTCATACGATTTACTTCAAATTCCATCTTAATACCAGTTGAGAGTTTATTATATAATTCTTCATAGGTAAGAAAAGTTTCAAATTTAGAATTAAGAGCAGCACCAATTGCAGCAAATAGGTGTGAGTGTTCTGGAGCAATTATATTGTCTTGTGTAAGATTTAATGTTCTTATGAAAGCGCTTTTCAGTTCTGTTAAGAAGTGAAGTGGGCCACCAAGAAATGCAACATTTCCTCGAATTGGTTTACCACAAGCTAGACCACTGATAGTTTGATTTACGACTGCTTGAAAAATACTTGCAGCAAGGTCAGGTTTTGTTGCACCTTCGTTAATAAGTGGCTGTATATCAGATTTTGCAAATACGCCACATCTAGCTGCGATAGGGTAGATTGATTTATAGTCCTTTGCATATTCATTTAACCCTTCTGCATCTGTTTTTAATAAACTAGCCATTTGATCAATAAATGAACCAGTTCCACCAGCACAAATACCATTCATTCTTTGATCGATGCCATTAGTGAAGTATATAATTTTTGCATCTTCTCCACCAAGTTCAATGGCAACATCAGTTTGTGCGGCATAATCTTTAAGAGCGGTGGATACAGAAACTACTTCCTGAACAAAGGGTACTCCTAGGTGTTTTGAAATTGTTAGGCCACCAGAGCCTGTTATCATTGGGGATACAGATTTCTCCTCTATTAATGCATCAGCATCTTTTAATAATTTTGCAAGTGTATCTTGTATATTTGCATAATGTCTTTCGTAAGCAGAAAACAAAATTTCCTTATCCTTATTCAAAACTACAACTTTAACAGTTGTTGATCCAATATCAATACCTAAAGTATTTGTTTTCATAATAATTTGCCCTCCGAGTTCTGAGAATGAGTGGCTACATTCATATACTGAATGTAAACTTAAGTGTGAAAGAATTCTTCCTCTCACACCTAGCTCCCATCTGCGTGCTCTGCACCCAGACAATTAATGAGTGTGAAAGTGATTTTATTCACACTTTACCACCTTCTCTTTAATATCTTGTCAAAATTATAAACTTAAGATTTCTAGATGATGAAATATAACCGATTTAATGCATTATGTCTTTTATGTACATTTATAATATAAATTCACATAAAAGACATAAGTCTATACAAACCCATAATATGTAGAAGCTTATTATACAGGTATGTGCTTTCACTAATAACTTTATGTAGCGAATTGCTTTATCATTATATAATTAAAAATAAACTATGTGAGTATATCTCATAAATTGCTAAGTGAAACTTTAAGTTTATATTTACAATCATGTAGTATTATACGACACATGTTGTTGCAATTCAATACAAGATTCTAAAGCGATAAGTAAATATTAGTCAATTATTGATTTGTTTCATAACCAACGCCCTGTTTGGAACCACTATTCATATACAGAATATAATGTATGATAATATATTAATAGGAAGTAATAAAAATGAACGGTAAAGATTATAAATGTATGGAATATGTTATCAAGCAAGGCGATTCATTATACTCTATTAGTAGAGAGTTCAAAGTACCACTTGCACTCATCCTAAGGGTCAACCCTTATATAGATATTTATAACCTTCAAGAAGGGGATGAGATATGTGTACCTTCAATGGGACCAGTTATGAATGAAAATCTTGTTAATTATACGGTACAGGGTAGTGAAAGTATTCAATCTATTTTAGATAAAACTGGTTTAAAGATAAGTGAATTATTACAATATAATTCACTTAGTAATATGATGCTTTGTGAAGGTACAAATTTACTTGTTCCATTAACAGAGACAGTAAATGAATAAATAAAAGACACTATCTTGAAAAATAAAATTTAATTTTTCAAGATGGTGTTTTTATTTAGATATTCATAATCTCTTTGATTTTACTAATTAATAATATAGAGTCTTTTTCATGAGTTTTAAATGAGGGATGGCCGGAAGCTATTCCATCTTCTATAACATTATGATAAGGAAACTCTAGAAGATGGATATTGGTTAAACCAATTTTTTTAGCTTTATTTACAGCTTCTATAATATATGAAAATACATTGTTACATAAGGTGCCACAAGTACAAAGTATTTTTGCATCTGGGGAATATTTTTTTAATGTCAGTAACAATTCAATGTAATTATTCACAAATCCGTTTGCAACTTCTAAATTATGTATATGACCTGAATCATTGGTACCAAGGTTTATTACATATAAATCAGGCGTAAATTCCTTAGGATCAAAGGTTATTGTCTCGTCTATAAAATAGTTGGTATAAGGATATACTTTTGATATAATTCCATTTCTGTCCCCATCATATTTTGTAAAAACACCGAAACCAGAAACACTAAAATATCTTGCATTTAGGTTTAGTGCTTTGGCGGTTAGATGAGCGTAAGAATATAATCCATCTTCTTCTTTAATGTGATAAGGGGAATTAGGTAAACCATGAACTCCATATCCACAAGTTATGGAATCGCCAATAAATTCAACTTTTAATCTCTCATCTTCAATATCTGGAAGTGCTAATAAATCACCACCTAAAATATTAATTTCATTAAACTTTGCGTAGGACATTGCAGCTTCGGTTATCTTAACTATTGTTATCTTATGTATGTCATCATCATCAAAAGAGGCTACGATGTAATCTGATTTTTCTTTATTTAATACTATTATAGAAGAAGGAGTATCACAATTATCAATAAATATTTTTAACCTAGCTTCATTAACTTCATCGTTTAAATTTGTAGAAATATTAGCAGTAATGATTAAATTTTTATCATCATATCCTTTTACATAAAACTCCACGGAGGAATTAGTAAAGCCTAAATATGAGGAACCATTATTTTCTAAAATTCTACCATTATACATAAAATAATTTCTATTCAAAATAGGTATCATAAGCATATCTCCTCTTATCAACTTTCTTTCATAGTACACTAGGCCTAGTTGAAAAACAATATAATAATTTATACATTTTTAATAAATGTTTTCTATTTGACAAAGGAATAATAAAAACATATAATTAATGGGATAGTAAACCATTAAATGATAATGAAAGGATGTGGAATTGATGGATGCGGGACCCAGTAGTCAGCATAGTCGCAGTTTAATAATAAGTCATCATGCAGTATATATATTTAATGGTTTAATAGTAAGTATTAAATTTCATTAAATCTCTTATGCTGTTTTGATGCAGTAAGGAGAAAATTATGATAGAAATATTTAAAACCTACGAGGATGGTCTGCGCCAAATTGATAATGTAGAACCAGGATGTTGGGTAGTTATGACTGGTCCTTCTGCTACGGAGCTAGTAGAAATTTCGGAGAAATGCAAAATTGATGTGGATCACCTAAGAGCACCTCTAGATGAGGAGGAACGCTCAAGAATTGAAGTAGAGGATGATTACACTCTAATATTAGTGGATATTCCAACAATAGAAGAACGTAACGATAAAGACAGATATGTAACAATGCCACTAGGTATTATAGTAGGAAAAGAAGTAATTGTTACAATATGTTTAGAAGAAACAAAAATATTAAAGAGTTTTATTGATGGAAGAGTAAGAGATTTTTATACATTTAAAAAGACAAGATTTATACTACAAATCCTATATAAGAATGCAACAGTATTTCTTCAATATCTAAGAATCATTGATAGAAGAAGTGAAGCTATTGAACGCAAGCTTCATATTTCAACAAAGAACAGTGAACTAATTGATTTACTAGAATTAGAGAAAAGCTTAGTGTATTTTACAACTTCATTACGAGCCAATGAAGTAGTACTAGAAAAGATGTTAAAGAATGATAGTATTAAGCAATATCCAGAAGACACAGAGCTTCTTGAAGATGTTATTATTGAGAATAAACAAGCGATTGAGATGGCTAATATTTACTCAGGTATACTTAGTGGCACAATGGATGCTTTTGCTTCCATCATTTCTAATAACTTAAATATTGTTATGAAGTTTTTGGCAACAATCACAATTGTTATGTCCATTCCTAATATTGTAGCAGGATTTTATGGTATGAATGTTAAGGGAATTCCAGGTAGTGAGAATCCATATGGCTTTTTTATAGTTGTTTTAGTAGCGGTGCTTATCACTATTATTGCTGCGCTTATATTTAGGAAGAAGGATCTATTTTAGAAAGAGTGGTAATGAATGAATTTTATAAATAAGTTAGAAAGAAAATTTGGTAAACATGCCATACATAATCTTATGTTTTATATTACAATTATGTATGCAGCAGGAGCTTTCATATATGTTACAAACCGTCCTTTTTATGACATGTACCTATCATTGGATGTATCTGCAGTATTAAGAGGACAAATATGGAGACTTGTAACATTTATAATTAGGCCTCCTAGTGAAGTGTCTTTTTGGATAATATTGGAGTTGTGGTTATATTATTCTATAGGTAGTGCACTAGAAAGACAATGGGGTGCTTTCCGTTTTAACCTTTATTATTTTACTGGTATTTTATTTAATATAATCGCAATATTTTTAATGTATTTTATAATGGGTGTAAATATGGATTTTGGATTAATGTTTATTAATCGTTCCTTATTTTTAGCCTATGCAGCACTATATCCTAATGTTCAATTTTTAGTTATGTTTATCATTCCAGTAAAAGTTAAGTGGTTAGGTATTCTTTATGGTGCATATATTGTATATGATATGTTTATGGCTTTATTAGTTGGTGCTTATCCATATGCTTTAGCACTTGCAATATCTGTTGGTAACTTTTTAATATTTTTCTTTTCAACAAGAAATTATAAAAAATATTCACCATCCGAATATAACAGGAAGAGGAAGTTTAAACAAGCAGTAAATAGCGGAAGAAGAGGAACAGTAACACCATTTCCTAGTAGAAATGTTATAACAAGGCATAAATGCGCGATTTGTGGAAAGACTGAATTAGATGATGAAAATTTAGAATTCCGTTTTTGTTCTAAATGTGATGGAGACTATGAATATTGTACCGATCATATTTTCACACATGAACATGTAAAAAAGAATAATGATTAAAATGTGGTGCTTATTATGTATATAATAGGCACTTCTTATTAAAAAATTATAAAAAAAAATCAAATTACTAGTTAAAATTAGAATTTATTGTTATAATAGGAAAGTATACGAATAAATCGTTTCGCAAACACAAGGAGCAGTTAAATGAATAAGAACATAAAAGCAGTATGTAGAGAAATCAAACAAGGTACTAATTTAGAGATGAACATACCGAATTATTTTAATCGTCTAGTAACTTTGTATGAGGAATATGCAACATTAAATTTAACAATGCATTATTATACTTATTACGAGAATTATTTGGAATCAACTTTCGTAAAATCAAACGATGAAAAAAAGACATTGGAAGAGATTAATACTATAATTAAAGATTATGTTCTTTCTGATTTTTCAGGTGAAAAATTGGAAGAAGGAGTTAAAAGAGTGGATAATATTCGTAATTTTATTACGAAACAAATGCAAATATTAACTTCCTATACTGATATTTTTCTTGTTTATGAGTACGTATTAGAAAGAATGCAATATCGTTATACAGATGCCATAGAATTAGTGGATGACGAAGAATTTGCTACCGATATATTTAATTATATTTTTGCCGTACAAGACAATATGGTTATAAATGATAAAATTAAGGAAGTGCTTGGTGAATTGCCTGTTAGAATGACCAAGAGCAAATATTTCGATCTACTAAGGGACAGTATTTCTATCTATAAGAATGGTGATAAAACTTCATTAGATAATTACTTATATATATTAGAAACGGCAACTACTCTTTATGAAGTAGAGGGTATGAAAGATACGTATGTTAATTTATTTAATACGAAAAATGAATTTGAGTCTTTAGATTATGCAAATTTAACAAAAGAACAATTTGATATTTATGCTGATAAATTAAAGAATGTAACTATCTTTATGAGTGACAGAGTGGACTTTTACTATGGTTTACAAGAAATAGTAAATTATTTATATACGATTTTATTAGTTACACCATATGCATACATGGATGGTGGGTACCGTCTAGAAGGTATGGAAGGAAATATGAAGTATCTTATATTACCACCAGGACAAAATGATAATATATGTCATGAAATTATGAAAGACATAAATAAATTATTTTTTGGTGAATCAAAAGATTTAGAAGATACAGAAGAAAAACTATCTAAATTAGAAGGTATTGGGGAAAAATTATGGGATGAAATCTTATTTCTAGAGCCTACCTTAGATGATATTAGTATTAGTTATGAAAAAGTAGTAAATGGATTAATGTTAACTCCTATCTATGAAAGCCTTAAATTTTCACAGAATTTATTAAGCAGTAGTCTATTTATAGAACTTAACCAAGAAGCAAATGATGGAATTGCTGATGAAGAGTATATTAAAAAAGTACAAGATGAATTAGTACTAAAATTAACGGAGTTATTTAATAAAAGTTCGAAGCAAGTAGTTCGTGGAATAATGGCAAGTACACTTAATAAAATGCCAGTATTTTTTAATACATCAGAAGAAATTATAAATTATATTAAAAACTCACTTAGTCAATGTAGTGATTTAGCTGAGAAAATGGCTTCAATTGAAATTATTAAAGATATGTGTGAAATCTAAAAATGAAATAAAAAAGATTACCTCTTGTATTTTATGTGGCAGAATGTGGTATAATGTTATATGCACTTAAACTATATTGGTATCAGTATGCTAAAATGTAGGAGTGGGTGAATTATTAAGGTGGTGTTATCATGATTATGTGGTCAGATAATCTGTATTTTAGTAAGGATATAAAAGATTCAAAAAAGGTTAAAATTAAGAAATCTATTGAAAAAGGTAAACTAAATTTTGAAATATATTGTATAACCTTTGCATCTAACAATCAGAACCTTTTTGACATCATGAATGTAAATGAACTTTTGTTTCCTTATTATGTAAGAAAGGATATGTATATTGTGGGTATCGCTACTTCCAAAGAAGAAGCAATACTTCTTGTTGTTGATATGCTAATGGAAGTATACAATAATACGGGTGATTTTTTAGTGAGAGAGTACTTTTGAGATTATAATGATATAAAAACAACCAACTAGTGAAACTTTAAGGAGGAAGGAAAGAACATGCTATCAATAATTTTGTTCATACTTAAATTAATCGGCATAATTCTTGCCTTCATAGTAGTTTTAATAACACTAGTATTATTAGTACCCATAAGGTATAATATTTATGCGAACTATAAAGAGGATATTTTTGGTGAATTTAAAGTCCATTGGCTATTGCATTTCTTACATTTTAAAGGTGTTTATTCAGATAATAACTTAAGAATGAAACTAAGAATACTAGGTTTAGTTGTTTATGATTCGGACAAGGTTAAAAAGAATCTTGAAGAAGAGGATTCTAATATAGATAATAAACTAAATGATGATAAAAAAACTAAAAAAGATAAAAGACATAAAAAAGATAAAAAATCTAAGAAGGATATACAGCCAAAAGAGGATATAAAAATCAAATTAAGTCCAGATGAGATAAGTGTTAAGGATGACATAAGTACTAAAAAAGTTGTAAATATACAAAAAGAATCAATCAATGAAAAATTATTAGTTGAAAAAGATAACATAAATGAAAATAATTTATTAAAAGAAGTACAAAATAATAATACTATCAATGATTCAAAGGATGAAGAAAATTTAGTTCATAATAATGAAAATATTAAATTATTAGAGGATACCCTTTTTGAAAATGTGGATAATAAAGAAAACCCAATTTTTAAAAAGATTAAATCTATATTAAGAAAAATTAAGAATATTATCCTTAAAATCTACATTATACCAAATAAAGTAAAAACATTATTTAGTAAATTTGGTAAAAAATATAGAGAAATTAAAGTCAAGTTGTCGAATATTGGGAAAATAGTTAACCGTATAAAAAGTGCTATAGAAAAAATAAAGTTATTTCTTCATGATGAAGTAAATAAAGATGGTATGAAACATATTTTCAAAGGTTTAAAAAGTATTTTATGGCATATAAAACCACAAAAGATAACTGGTAATATAGAATTTGGTGCAAAGGATCCTTTTGAGACTGGACAAATATTAGCAATAATATCTATGGGTTACGGACTATATGGAAAATCCTTCAATATATATCCTAATTTTGAAGAAGAAGTTTTAAATGGAAATATAAAAGTTGTTGGTAGAATAAGGTTGATTACCCTTTTAATTATAGGTATAAAACTTATATTATATAAAAATAATAGGCAGTTAGTAAAGAATATCATGGTATTGAAGGAGGAGTTATAATGGCAGATAATAATTTTAATTCAACAGTAGAATCTTTATTTAAAGGAATGGATAGCTTTTTAACTACAAAAACTGTAGTAGGAGAAGCAGTAAAATTCGAAGATGGAACAATTATTCTACCACTTGTTGATGTAAGCTTCGCAGTGGGAGCAGGGGCATATGCTAAACCTGGCGATAAAAATAATGCTGGTGGCGGTATGGGTGGCAAAATCACTCCTAGTTCTGTTCTAGTAATTCAAAATGGTAATGCTAGGCTTGTTAATGTTAAGAATCAAGATAGTATCACTAAGATTCTTGATATGGTACCAGATTTTGTTACTAAATTTAAAAACAGCTTTGAAAAAACAGAGGAAGCTGCCTCAGAAGTAGAAGATATTGTATAAACGAATTAAGTAAAATAAATAGAAATAATATAGGTATGTTTAAAAAACTAAAATTTTTCTTGCATTATTTCCTATCTTCTGCTAGAATAAATTTGTTTGCAGGTCGTGTGACTTAATTAATACCTAGGGAGGTGCTTTAATAATGGCAAAATGTGCAATTTGTGAAAAAAGTGCTCACTTTGGAAACGCTGTGAGTCATTCTCATAGAAGATCTAATAAGATGTGGAAAGCTAATGTTAAATCTGTTAAGATTTTAGTTAACGGTGCAGCTAAGAAAACTTATGTATGTACTTCATGTCTAAGATCCGGTAAAGTTGAACGCGCGTAATATTAACATTTGTTAATTGAGAAAGGGTGTCTTTGAGACACCCTTTTTTTACTTTATAGGAAATTGCTCCTTTCGGAGCAATTCGATATTAAAAATGCCTGCACACAGGCAGGCATAGGAAATAGACGATTGTCGATTAGAAGATATAAAAGCCTTCTTCATCAAAATCGTCATCAAGATCATCGTCTTCATGAAGGAAGTAATCCATATCCAAAAGGTCATCATCACTCATGTTTTTGATATCATCTGAGGTCATGCCTTCAGGAGGATTTTGAATGTATTTGTTTCTAAGTTCCTCTGTATGATTGTTCATTGGTATTGCCCTCC
>JAEWHU010000374.1 GCA_023387635.1 Bacillota bacterium | reverse complement strand
GTACTCATATCTTTAATAATAATGTTTGGTTTATGGAAGATTTAATTAATATGTCTTTAGAGGGTGAAACGGGTGAATCATATCTATTATATAAGGAGAATAAAGAGCTTATTGGAATATGCAATTTAGTCTATGAAAATAATACAGCCTCTATCTTTGGTTTTGGTATAATTGAAGAAGAAAGAGGAAAGGGCTATGGACGTGCTCTATTACAACGTATCCTTTTGAAATTGAGAGAGAAAGGAATAAATAAAGTGCTCCTTGAAGTTGGAAGTAGGAACGAACGAGCTTTTAAATTATATAGAAGTGAAGGATTTAATATAAAAACTCAGTATGATTATTACCAATATGATATTGAGTTCTGGGATTAAACCAGATACGTGAAATTACCAAAAAAAAATAGTTGCTTTTTCGCTTTAAAGCGAATATAATGATTTATAAGCAAAAACAAAGGTGTAATTGCATTCGTTAATTACGCCTTTTTTTTGTCCTTTTTTTTATAAGGATAAATAATCATTTCGATCTAAAAGGAGATAAAGCATGAGTTACATTGATGAAGTAATTGATTTAGTTGTTAAAAAAAATCCCAGTGAACCTGAATTCCATCAGGCAGTAAAAGAAGTATTAGAATCTCTTAGAGTTGTGGTAGATGCGAATGAAGAGTTATACAAAAGAGAAGCAATACTTGAAAGATTAGTTGAGCCTGACCGCCAAATCAAGTTTAAGGTGCCATGGGTTGATGATAATGGTAATGTAAGAGTTAATACAGGATACCGAGTACAATTTAATAATGCCATAGGTCCATATAAAGGTGGTCTTCGTTTACATCCATCTGTAAATTTAGGGATCATTAAGTTTTTAGGCTTTGAACAAATATTTAAGAATTCACTTACAGGTCTTCCAATTGGTGGTGGAAAAGGTGGCTCTGATTTTGATCCAAAAGGTAAATCAGATAGAGAAGTATTAGCTTTTTGTAAAAGTTTTATCACTGAGTTATACAAATATATAGGAGCTAATGTAGATGTGCCAGCAGGTGATATTGGAACTGGTGCAAGAGAAATAGGATATATGTATGGTCAGTATAAAAAAATTACTGGTTCCTATGAAGGGGTATTAACTGGAAAAGGATTATCATATGGCGGTTCCTTAGCTAGAAAAGAGGCAACAGGTTATGGATTATTATATTTAACAGATGAGATGTTAAAATGTAACGGACATGACATAAAAGGCAAGATAGTTACTATCTCTGGTTCAGGTAACGTAGCTATATATGCAGCAAAAAAAGCCATGGAACTTGGAGCTAAGGTGGTAACAGTAAGCGATTCTAATGGTTGGATTTATGATGAAGAAGGAATATCACTTGAAGCTTTAATCGATATAAAAGAAGTTAAAAGAAGTAGATTAACAGAATATATAAAGTATAGACCTAATGCAGTTTATCATGAAGGTAGAGGAGTTTGGAGTGTAAAGTGTGATATTGCCCTACCTTGTGCAACACAAAATGAGTTACACCTAGAGGATGCAAAACAATTAGTTGCTAATGGCTGTATTGCAGTAGCGGAAGGTGCTAATATGCCAACTACATTAGATGCAACAGATTATTTACTAAGTAATAAAGTTTTGTTCGCTCCAGGAAAAGCTGCCAATGCAGGAGGAGTTGCAACCTCTGCTTTAGAAATGTCACAAAATAGTGAAAGATTAAGTTGGTCTTTTGAAGAAGTGGATGCTAAATTAAAAGATATAATGATTAACATTTTCCATAACATGGATGATGCGGCTAAAAGATATAATGCAGAAGGTAATTATGTTATAGGTGCAAACATTGCAGGTTTTGAAAAGGTTGTTGATGCAATGATGGCACAAGGTATTTGGTAGTAACAATCTAAATAGATGAGGGATTAATTATAAAGATAAACTTAAAATTTAATAGATTTAATAATATAGAAACATTGCTTTATATGGAAAATAGTGGTATAATTGAGTAAAAGTCGAATGAAGGATTTGGGAGAGACTAGTACCTAAAACTAGCGCCTAAGGTGATTCGCAGAAACTCTCAGGCAAAAGGACCATATCTGGACGATACTCTGGAAAGGCTATTGCACCGACGAAGCAAATCTTTCAGGTAAAGAAACAGAGGCGTATTGATAATATCAATACGTCTTTTTTTAACTCCAAGCAAAAGTGAATTCTTATGTTAAAATCACTAACATATCCTAGTAGTTACATACAACTCATAAACAAATAACTAATAAACAAATATCTTAGAACGCAAATAGGAGGATTATATGGAACTAAAAACACCGCTATATGAAAAACATATAGAAGCTGGGGGGAAGATAGTACCTTTTGCTGGTTATTTATTACCTGTTCAGTATGAAACAGGAATAAAAACGGAACATATGGCTGTTAGAAGGAATGCTGGTTTGTTTGATGTATCCCATATGGGAGAAATATTACTTAAAGGAAAAGACGCATTACTAAATGTACAAAGATTAGTTACAAACGATTGTAGAAACATGAATGAAGGTCGGGTTAAGTAC
>JAEWHU010000361.1 GCA_023387635.1 Bacillota bacterium | reverse complement strand
CTTAACTGTTTTTCTTGGGCGATTAACATGGCAAGTGAGGCTTCGTATAGATGTATTTTATTATAAATACAAAAATGTTGGAAGTATGATTTTTATCACACCCCAACATTTATTATAGAACCTTTTTTGTTTAGCCATTGATTTGTTAATAATAATGATGTTGAAGGGGGTATTGAATAAATAGGTGGAATTGAGGTTGAAACAATAAATATAAATCATAGATATAATAATTTTATTAATTTAAAATATACTCGAATAATACATATTGACATATATATAGTATGAGACTATAATTAAAACACAATATATAGTGTTATAAATAATTTTGTGAAATAGAAGTATATTATGTATAGCGCTTATTATTGCTTAGCTCTAAGCTAGTCTTAGGTGAACATAGGATTACATATCACTTTGAATTGATAAAAAACTTGATTCATAATGAGTATTATCACTTAGTGAATAAATGTATTATAACGAGGAGAAAAGTATGGAACATATATTATCAAATGAATATTTAAGTAAATATAAAGGTAGAAAGAATCCACTTTCACCAATTGGAGAGTTTGTTTATTTAAGAACTTATTCAAGATATCTGGATAGTAAAAAGAGAAGGGAATATTGGTATGAGACGGTTCTTAGAACTACAGAATATAATATATCTCTTGGTATAGAGTATAAGAAAAAACATGGAATACCATATGATATGGAAGAAGAAATAAAAGAGGCAGAAAAACTATTTTCTAACCTTTATAATTTAAAAACATTTACTTCAGGTAGAACCTTATATGTGGGTGGTACTGATATTGTAAAGGAATATCCATTAGCAAATTACAATTGTTGTTTTACTATGATAGAGACTATGGAAGATTTTATTGATGTATTTTATTTACTAATGCTAGGATGTGGTGTTGGGGTACGTATTGATAAAGAAATTATCAGTAGTTTACCTAAAGTTCGAAAGACTATTATGGAAGGTTTCTATGATGAAAATGTACGAAGAGTAACAAAAAAAGAAGACATGGAACATACTTCATATGAAATTGATAGAAGTAATACTATTGTTATCAAAGTTGGAGATAGTAAAGAGGGATGGTGTGACGCTTTACTTAGCTATTTTCATGTGATTACAAAAGATGAATTTAAGGATATAACAAAAGTAATAATAGATTATAGTTATGTTAGAGCAGAGGGAGAAAGACTAATGCGTTTTGGAGGTCGAGCATCAGGTCATAAATCCCTAGAAAGAATGTTTATAAAAATCAATGCTGTAATTAATAATGCAACTAATGAAACACTACAATCAATTGATGTATTAGATATAGCAACTATTATCAGTGAGAATGTAGTGTCTGGTGGTGTAAGACGTAGTGCCATGATGGTTATATGTGACGAAGACGATGAAGAAGTAATAAATGCTAAGAGAAATATATACAAAGTAGTAGATGGCAACTGGATTGAAGATTCTAATATTTCTCACCGTAAAATGAGTAATAATTCAATTTTGTATAAAAGTCGTCCATCCCTTGATAGAATAAAAGAAATTTTACACTCTATTAAAATTAATGGTGAACCAGGATTTATTAATGGAGTAGAGGCGAAAAGAAGAAAATCTTCCTTTATGGGATGCAATCCTTGTGGAGAAATATTACTACGTTCAAAACAATGTTGTAATTTAACAACAAATAATCTATTAGGGTTTGTGAAAGAAGACAATACTTTAGATATTGATGAGCTTCGGGATATAATAAAATTATCTACTAGGGTTGCTATCCGTATGACATTAGTTGATTTAGAATTACCAGTATGGGATAAGGTAATGAAAGAAGATCCTATTATAGGGGTGTCTCTTACAGGAATGATGGATATGGTTAATAAAACAGGTATGTCAAATGAGGAGTTAGCTAATCTCTTAAAACATTTAAAAGAGGTAGTTAGAGCTGAAGGCGCTAGGTATTGTAAAGAATTGAATATTAGAGAGCCTGAACTAATGACGACTATAAAACCAGAAGGAACAATTTCAACTTTACCATGTGTTAGCTCTGGTATTCATTATGCTCATTCAGATTACTATATTAGAAGAATACGAATAGCAACAAGTGATCCTTTGTACAAAATGATAGAAAAGCAAGGAGCATTTCAAATATATAACGAAGTAGGGCAAGATGATGACAACTGCACAATAAAAGTAGTTGAATTCCCAGTTCAGTCACCTAGTGGTAAAACAAAATATGATGTTAGTGCTATAGAGCAATTAAATTTATACAAAATGTCAATGGAAAATTGGACAGATCATAATACCTCTATAACAGTTTCTGTAAGAGAACATGAATGGGATGAAGTAGCTAATTGGGTATATGATAATTTTGATTGTGTTGTAGGAATAACCTTCTTGCCTCTATATGAAGAAACTTATCCACTCCTTCCATTCGAATGTACTACAAAAGAAGATTACGAAGCAAGAATGCTATCTATTAAGCCAATAGATTATGATTTATTAAAGTTATATGATTCGGATGAAGAAAATGAAATAATCGATAATGATTGTACCACAGGGGCATGCCCTATACGCTAAAATATAAGTTTTAAATAAATAACAAGTATCACAATTTGGTATTTGCTATGATTTTTAAAAAATGTAAAATTTGGAATATTAAAAAATCTCAATAATATAAATATACTTGACATAAAATATAATTTGAAGTATAATCAATGAGCGCGATTTTATATTGCGATTTTACTTGTGTGCATTTAGCACTAATTACGGCAACCCAATCAAATTTTCAAAAATATCAGGAGGTGAAAATTAATGCCTACATTTAATCAATTAGTTAGAAAAGGTAGAAAGACAATAGAAAAGAAATCTAATTCTCCAGCTCTTCAAAAAGGTTTTAACTCTTTAAGAAAGAGATCTACTGATAGTTCAGCACCACAAAAAAGAGGTGTTTGTACAGCAGTTAGAACAGCTACTCCTAAGAAACCAAACTCAGCTCTTAGAAAAATAGCCAGAGTACGTCTTTCTAACGGTATCGAAGTAACAAGCTATATCCCAGGTGAAGGTCACAACC
>JAEWHU010000315.1 GCA_023387635.1 Bacillota bacterium | reverse complement strand
TCAATCTTACTGGATATGTTTAACTGGCCTGTAAAATATGCATAATTAATCCCCATTAAACAAACAACTACACAAGCCATCGTAAGTAACCATCGAATTGCTTTAAAACCTTTCATCACGATCTCCCATACATTAATTATTTTTATGACTATAGTTTGTTTAATAAATATTAAACAAACTAGAATATCTGATAAAATACTATTAGCCACCAATACATAGAAAGCGTCATTATATTGGTATAATTATATAGTACAACTAGTTAGCTAGCAAATATTATCCATTTACAAATTATCTTAAGTATATCCATAAAAACAGAGAATATTACCAGAAAAACTTAATTATTTGTTATGATTTCTCAAACTCAATATCATATTATCAAACCATGTAAACAAAAAAAGAACCAAACCCTAAAGTTTGATTCTAATTTTTATACATATGCAGTCGAAGGAACATTGAATGAATTATCAGGTGCCTTAGAGGTGCCAATTATACTTTTTGAATCTCTATCTTCTTAATTAGTTTATATTTAGCGATTGTTTCATCAAATACATAATGAGTTGCAGATTTGAAGTACATAGATTCTTTCTTAGGCAAATCCCTTTGAAGCAAAGGTTTGAATCCAAAAGGTTCTAAAATTTCCCTAACCATACTACCAACACATTGTTTAACAAAGCCAATGTTAAAATCAAAATCTGTGAATCCTGCAAAATTTGCTTCAATATAAGATTGAACTCCATATAATGCAGGTTTACCATTACTATTAGAAGATAACATTTTCTCAATATTCTCTGGTTCTTCTAAATATCTATATACATTTCTTGCATTTTCGGAGTTCTTATACTTTTTATACTTTGGGTTTTTAATAATAAAATCATCAAAATTTGGTATACACATACTAAAATCCTCCTTAAGTAAGACGCTTTATCGCTTCTTTGACTTTATAGTATCACAAGCGATATCGCTTGTCAATCATCTTACCAATACATATACCTTTAAGAAATATCTTATCTTATTTTGCACTTGTAGATATTTCCCTTGATTTTTTACATGTCAGGATGTAGTATCATAATGAACTCTATATAATAAGAGTATTAAATAGAAATTGGTGAACACATGTTAAGAAATAAGATAGAAACTTTTTGTGAGTCATTAGGTTTAGATACCATTGGATTTATTCCATGTAGAAGATTTGATGAATCCGTAGGGTTCTTTCAAAATAGAAAAGACCAAGGATTAGAAAATGAATTTGAGGAACATGATATAGAAAAGAGAGTAAATCCATTTTTATATATGGAAGATGGAAAGACAATTATTTCTATTGCATTTCCTTATAATCCAGCAGATAAAGAAATCGTAGACAATGGATTTTCAGTTTATACCAAACGGTTTGATTATCATCGTATAGTAAAATCCTATCTTTTAAAAATCTGTGAATACATTGAAGAATTAGGTGGCAGGGCTTTACACTTTGTTGATAGTAACAACTTACCAGAACGCTATCTTGCATATCTTGCAGGAGTAGGGTTTATTGGTAGAAACAATATGCTAATAACCAAAAAATATGGTACTTATGTATTCCTCGGTGAGATTATTACAAACCTTGAAATCGAATGTAGCGATGTACGTCATCACTCAGAAATTGGTAGGTATAGGGAATGTGGTGACTGTGACGTGTGCTATAGGGCATGCCCAAGTAAATCCATTACCAATGAAAAGATTAATCCTAATATCTGCCTATCCTACTATACACAAAAGAAGGAATTACAAGATGATGAAATGAAAATATTAAAAGGTAATGTCTTTGGATGCGATATCTGTCAACAAGTTTGTCGTTATAACAAATCAGCCATACCTTGTGCATTACCCGAGTTTAAAACCCTAGATTTTATGAACGAAGAAGTAAGTACCTATGCTGCAATGGATAATAAAATGTTCAAAGAAAAAGTCAGCCTTTCTTCTTGCGGTTGGAGAGGGAAAAATGTAATCAAACGTAATGCAATCATTCATCTAAGCAAAAAAGGAGAAGATATTAAGCGCTACCGCTCCGATTCTCCTTATATAAATGAATACATTGATCGTTTAAATAGACTATACGAATCTGATGTAAACTACGATAACAAGCAGGAGTGAATCCTGCTTGTTTTTTTAGTAATGTAGATTTAAAATTAGATTTTATTTTACAAGCTATTTATTAAGTATCTTCTTTATTTTCTAAATCAATTAAATTACTTATATATTCAATCTTACCATCCAACACATCATCGTAGAAGGATTGTTTATCGTCAATAAAATCAATACATTCATTAAGTTCATTCATTTTCCTTAATAAAGATTCTTTTAATTTATCAAGCATCTCCTTTCTTATAGGAATTGTAGAAGAACCTTCTATGCAATAATTCATATACAATTTCATATCTTTGATACTCATACCGCACTTTCTCAGGCATTGCAATCCCTTTAACCATTCGATATTCTTTTCATCAAAGATTCTATAGTTATTTTTATCTCTTTTGACATTTGGTACTAAACCTTCTCTACAATAAAATTTTAATGTTTCGTAAGATAATCCAACTTGTTCACATACTTCTTTTGTTGTATACATAAAATTTCCTCCTAAATAAATAAAAGTCCTTGCTCGGTAGCCACTACCTAATGATAGTATTATTATAGACCACAAAATAAGGTTGTGCTAGACGCTTTTGATGCCGGATATCGCTTAATCGACACAGCACAAGCCTATGGAAATGAAGAAGCTGTTGGAGAAGCTATTCTTAAATCACCAATTCCAAGAGAAGAATTATTTATTACTACTAAGGTATGGATTAGTAATGCTGGATATGATAAAGCAAAAGAATCTATTAAAGAATCTCTTAAGAAAATGAAGTTAGATTATTTGGATTTAGTTTTAATTCATCAACCTGTAAGTGATTATTATGGTACCTACAGAGCCCTTGAAGCTTTGAATAAAGAAGGTAAAATTAAGGCAATAGGAGTATCAAACTTCTATCCAG
>JAEWHU010000291.1 GCA_023387635.1 Bacillota bacterium | reverse complement strand
GGTGAGGATGTAATATGGCAGCTAAAGTAGGAATTATTATGGGAAGTGATTCTGATCTTCCTATCATGAGTAAGGCGGCAGAAGTTCTAGATTTACTAAAGGTGGAATATGATATGACAGTTATTTCCGCACATAGAATGCCAGATGTATTTTATGATTATGCAACTTCTGCTGAAGAAAAAGGATATAAAGTAATTATTGCAGGAGCTGGTGGGGCAGCACATCTTCCAGGTATGTCAGCTGCGATTTTCCCAATGCCTGTAATTGGTGTTCCAATCATGACAAAAGGACTTGGTGGTGTAGATTCCTTATATTCAATTGTGCAAATGCCAGGTGGAATCCCTGTAGCAACTGTTTCTATTAATGGGGGCCTAAATGCAGGTATTTTAGCGGCAAAAATACTTGCAACGAGTGATAATGAGTTATTAGAGCGTCTAAAGGAGTACAAAGAAAGCCTAAAGGCAGGTGTACTTAAAAAAGCGGATAAACTTGAAGAAATTGGTTATGAAGCTTATATGAAAGAAATGTAATGAAAGAAGAGTTTGCAAGTTTTAGCAAACTCTTCTTTCATATTCTCTTGTCCTAAATTGTAAATTCTAAAAGAATTGATAAGTATTGTTTTTAAATGAATGTCTTATATTAATGTAGGTTATAAGTAAGATAAGTAAAAAACGATATAAAGATAAGGACAAAATATTGTACTTATGTTAAAATAAGCTTGAAATAACAGGTAATTTAATATGTTTTGTTATCTATTAAGTGGGAAAGTATTAATTATTATTGTGAAGTTTTAATAACAAAATACATACTTAAGTACCAATATAATAAATAGGTACATAAATTCATCATGGAATAAGGTTATATAATTAGGAGGAATCGCAATGGATTATAAGAATTCAGGAGTAGATATTGAAGCGGGATATAAGGCGGTTGAACTTATGAAGGAGCACATTAAAAGAACAAATCGTAGTGGTGTACTTTCTGCAATTGGTGGATTCTCGGGCGGATTTTCATTAGAAGCTTTTAAAGGGATGGAGCATCCTACTTTAATGTCAGGGACAGATGGAGTTGGTACAAAATTAAAACTTGCATTTATTCTTGATAAACATGATACCATTGGAATTGATTGTGTTGCTATGTGTGTGAATGATATTGCATGCGCAGGTGCAGAGCCATTATTTTTCCTAGATTATATTGCTTGTGGTAGAAATGAGCCAGAAAAAATAGCCACTATTGTAAGTGGAGTAGCTGAGGGTTGTGTTATGGCAGGTGCAGCATTAATTGGTGGAGAAACAGCAGAGATGCCAGGGTTTTACCCAGTGGATGAGTATGATTTAGCTGGTTTTACAGTAGGGATCGTTGATAAAAAAGATATTATAAATGGTGAAAATCTAAATGATGGAGATGTAATTATTGGAATAGCATCTTCTGGCATTCACAGTAATGGATATTCTTTAGTACGTAATGTTTTTCAGATGAAAAGAGAAGTTCTTGATACTTACTACGAAGGGTTGTCTTCTACTTTAGGTGAAGCGCTATTAGCTCCTACTAAAATATATGTGCAAGCTCTAAAATCTCTAAAAACAGGAGGGATTAAGGTGAAAGCTTGTAGCCATATTACTGGTGGTGGTTTTTATGAAAATGTACCAAGGATGTTACCAGAGGGTGTTAGTGCTATAATAAAGAAAGATAGTTATATAATACCTCCAATTTTTAATATGCTAAAAGTGGATGGTTCTATAGACGAACAGGTAATGTATAATACTTATAATATGGGTATTGGTATGATGGTAGTTGTTTCTAGTGAAGATGCTCATAGAGCACTTCAACTTATAAGTCTATCAGGTGAAGAAGGAACTATTATAGGAGAGATAAAAAAAGGTGATAAAGGTGTGATTTTATGCTAAAAATTGCTGTTTTTGTTTCTGGTGGTGGAACGAATCTTAAAGCAATTATAGATTCTATAGAGAGTGGTATTATACAAAATGCTAAAATTGAATTAGTAGTAAGTGATAGAATAGGGGCTTATGCTTTAGAGAGAGCCAAGGATAATGGAATTGGAGCTATTGTCATATCTCCAAAAGATTATGCAAACAGGGAAGAGTTTGGAGATGCATTACTTGCGTGTATGAAAGAAAATAAAATAGACTTGATTGTATTAGCTGGCTATTTAACAATAATACCAAGTAAGTTAATAAAGCATTACACAAATAAAATTATTAATGTACATCCATCTTTAATCCCTGCCTTTTGCGGAACAGGTTTTTATGGACTTCACGTACATGAAGCAGTACTTAATAGAGGTGTTAAAATAACTGGTGCAACCGTGCATTTTGTTGATGAAGGTACGGATACTGGACCTATTATTCTTCAACAAGCAGTGGAAGTAAGGGATGATGATACTAAGGAATTATTACAAAAGCGAGTAATGGAAGAAGCAGAGTGGGACATACTTCCAAGGGCAATTCATTTAATTGCAAATAATAAAATTGAAGTAATTAATAATAAGGTTATAAGCAAATAGAGAAACCTATATTTTTACTAACGCCAAACAAACGGAATAATGTGAATTACAAACAATTCACAAAGCGAATTAATATTCACAAAGCGAATTAAAATTCGCTTGGCAGAATGGAGATTAATATGAAAGTTTTAGTTATAGGTAGCGGTGGAAGAGAGCACGCCCTTATATGGAAAATATCACAAAGTCCCCTAGTTGATAAAATATACTGTGCTCCAGGCAATGGTGGAACAAAAGAATTAGCTATAAATATTAATATTAATGTTATGGAGTTTGATAAACTTGCAGATTTTGCAGAATCTAACCAAGTTGATTTAACTGTTGTTGGACCGGATGATCCACTGGTTGCAGGAATCGTAGATATATTTGAACAAAGAGAATTAAAAATATTTGGCCCACGTAAAAATGCTGCAATTATTGAAGGTTCCAAAGCATTTTCAAAAGAATTAATGAAAAAATATAACATACCGACTGCTGGATATGAAGTATTTAGTGATGCAAATGATGCAATTTCATATCTTAAATCATGTAATTATCCAATTGTTCTAAAAGCAGATGGATTAGCTCTTGGTAAAGGAGTATTGATCTGCATGAATGAAGAGGAAGCAAAGGCTGGGGTTACTTCCATTATGATAGACAAAAACTTTGGACTTGCTGGTGATAAACTAGTGGTGGAAGAGTTTATGGAGGGAAGAGAAGTATCTGTATTAGCATTTTGCGATGGAAAGACGATAAAGCCAATGACAAGTGCACAAGATCATAAACGTGCCAAGGATTTTGATAAAGGACTAAATACAGGAGGTATGGGTGCATTTTCCCCAAGTCCATTCTATACTCAAGAGGTTGATGAATATTGCAAAGAGCATATTTATCAAAAAACTTTAGATGCTATGAAAGCAGAAGGAAGAGAATTTGTTGGTATATTATTTGTCGGATTAATGTTAACTAAGGATGGACCCAAAGTATTAGAATATAATGCAAGATTTGGAGATCCAGAAACACAAGTAGTACTACCAAGAATGAAGAATGATATTATACCAGTAATTTTAAGCTGTATTGAGGGCTGTCTAGAGAATATAAACTTGGAGTTTACTAAAGAAGCATGTGTTTCTATCGTTTTAGCTTCTGCGGGTTACCCAGAATATTATGAAAAAGGTTATGAAATTAAGGGATTAGATTCTTTTAGAGATAAAGAAGGTTATTATGTATTTCATGCAGGTACAGCACAAAAGGATGGGAAAATAGTAACAGCAGGTGGACGTGTTCTTGGGGTAACAGCTTTAGGAAAAACACTGATTGCGGCGAAAGATAGTGCATATGAAGCTACAACTTGGATTGATTATGTGAACAAATATATGAGAAAAGATATTGGTGGAGTATTAGAACAAAAATAATACAAAAATGTTACTATAATCCATTTTTGTTATATATTATTACAAAAATATTACATTGTCATAAAAGTGCCACATGTTTTATGTAGAATAACATAAAAACTTGTGGCACTTTATTTAATTTTGCAAGTATATAAGCGGATTATGAATATTTGCTATTTGTAATTTTATCTAAGATATAGGAGGAATTTAATGAATAGATATATTAATTATAGACGGATAGCGATAATACTTTGTTTGTCATTATTATTACCCCATTTTTTCTTTTTAACTACATTACAAGTAGAAGCTGCGAATACAGGAATAGTAACAGCGACTAGTGTTTTTGTAAGAAGTGGACCTGGAACTACATATAGTAAAGTTCAAGTGAATGGTACTGATGTATACATAAAAAATGGTGAAAAAATTAAAATACTTGATGAAAAAGATGGTTGGTATAATGTTTCAGTTTCTTTTAATGGAAAAACAATAAAAGGTTATGTGAATAGTGACTACGTTAAAGTGGATAAAATAACACCAACAAAATCACCAACAAAAGCACCAACAAAAGCGCCAACAAAAGCGCCAACAAAAGCGCCAACAAAAACACCAACAAAGGCTCCTGGTAGTAATACAAGTGCAGACTTTAAGATACCAGGAAAGGTAATAGCTACAAGCTTAAATGTACGTAAAGAAACATTAACTACAAGTAGTAAAGTAGCTTCCATTACAAATGGTAAGGTTGTTACTATCTTAAATGAAGTAATAACTAGTGGTGGCAAATGGTATCGTATATCTTATGTTGAAAATAAAAAAACTATAACTGGATATGTACATAGTGATTATATTGAATTGACGTTAGAATCCCGTGTCAAAGCAAATGTGAATAGTACAAGTAAAATAAAACTTAGAAAAACAGCAAGCGATAGCGGAAAATATTCTACTACGAAAGCAGGAGCTATAATAACGTTAAAGAATAATAAATCAGTTACTATAACTAAAGAAGTAAAAGATGCAAAAGGTCAAAAATGGTTTTATGTATACGCCTATATTGGTGGAGTAAAGTATAATGGTTATATTTTAGCTAACAATGTTAAAATACGTCCAGTAATCACGGTGTCACCTACTGTAGCACCAACGAAAGTTCCAACCAAGGCACCAACGAAAGTTCCAACCAAGGCACCAACAGTAGCACCGACAAAAGTACCAACTAAGGCACCAACAAATACGCCGACTCCAACTGTTGCTCCGACTAAAATACCAGAAATATATAATAAAACAGAAGCGGTTATTAATAAAGATGGAGTGGATATATACCAAAATGTATCAGGTTATCTAATTAATAGTTATGATATACATAATAATCCCATTAAGTTAAACAATAATTATAGCGTTACGATATATACAACAGTTAATGAAAGTGATATGTACTATTTTATTGCTTTTGTAAAAGAGGGTAGAGAGTATTATGGTTATGTGAAAGCTGATAATGTAAAAATTGGTGCAGCAGATACACCATCGAATGAGATTACACCTACACCTACTACAGTTCCAATACCAAGTGGAGCTTTAACACCGGCACAATTTGAAAAAAGTTTAGAAACTCAGGGATTCCCAGAGAGTTATAAAGCTGCATTAAGAGAATTGCATGCCTTGCATCCTAACTGGATATTTGAAGCATATCATACTGGACTTGATTGGAATACAGTAATTGAGAAGGAAAGTAAGGTTGGTGTTAATCTAATTTCCAATGGTAAGGATAACGAATGGAAGTCATTTGAAACTGGTGCATATAACTGGAAGACAGATAAATTTATCCCATTCGATGGTTCTACATGGATGACAGTATCCAAAGAAGGATTAGCTTATTATATGGATCCTAGAAATTTTTTAAATGAAAAATATATCTTTCAATTTGAGTTATTAGAATATAAAAACGGATACCAAAATGCAGTAGGTGTGGAAGGTATTCTATATAATACGGCACTTTACAATAAAACTTATAGATATTTAGACGATAATGGACAAGAAATTGATATAACATATGGAGAAACTTTTGTTAAAGCAGCTGAATATTCAGGAGTAAGCCCATATCATTTAGCTAGTAGAGTAAAGCAAGAAGTTGTGACTGGTTCCTCAACTCTAAGTAAAAGTGTTAGTGGAACAGAAGAGGGATATGAAAATCTATATAACTTCTATAATATAGGTGCATATCATAGTACAACACCTGGTGGAGCTGTTATCAATGGTTTGAAATATGCTGCCAATGGAACTACCAATGCTACAACCAATGCACTATTATTAATACCTTGGACAAGCCCATATAGGGCAATTGTAGGGGGCGCTTATAATATTGGACAAAATTATATTAATAGAGGACAAAATACAATATATTTACAAAAATTTAATGTAACACCAAAATCCACTTATTCTCATCAATATATGGCGAATGTGGAAGCACCTTATGCGGAATCTAATAAAGTATATGCAGGATATAAATCAATGATGGATGCACCAATCGTTTTTTCAATTCCAGTATATAATAATATGCCAGCAAAAGCGTGTCCTGTTCCATCACCAGTTAAAAATCCTAACAACTGGCTGAAAAAGCTAGCTGTAGATGGTTTTAGTTTAACGCCTACTTTCAATATGACGAATGCTGAACAAGTATATTCTATTATAGTAGAGAATTCAGTAGAATCTGTTAATATAAGTGCAACTTCTGTAAGTAGTAAAGCTAAAATAGTTGGTACTGGTTATATACCGCTTGAAGTGGGATTAAATGAAGTAGAAATTGATGTTTATGCAGAAAATGATGATGTAAAGACATATACCATCTATATTACTAGAGAAGAATAATAAGCAAAAGTAAAAGAGTCTGAACAAAAAACTTATGTTTACAAGTGTAAAATTCATATGTTTGTACAGACTCTTTTTTTAGATGTTAACATGTAGAAAGGAGTAAGATAGGAATATGGAAGAAATGATTATGAAGAAAAGAAAAACAGGTATATTATATATAGGAATCTTGGGCAGTTTGTTTTTCCTGCTTGTTAGTTTTATATATCCAACTGTGTGTTATGCTACAAGTGCTTCTATGACATTTGATGTGGATAAGAAAGGTATAACAAAGGGAGATAAATTTAATGTAAGTCTTTATATAGAATCGGATTCCTTAATTGGTGATTTTGAAGCTTATGTTTCCTATGATCCTGAAGTACTAGAATTTAATCCTGAAGCTTCCTTTATTGCAGGTGGTGATGGCTTAATAAAAATTACAGACAATAATGTAATGGAGGGTAATTATAATAGAAAATATGTGATTAGTTTTACTGCGTTAGAAGTTGGAACTAGCGAGTTTAAGATATATGATAAACCAGTAATATTTGATTATGAGTCAGGCCTTGCAATGTCAGTTGCTAATAGTCCCATAACAATTGAAGTTTTAGCAACTAAAATAGCGTCAAATAATGCTAATCTTTCTTCGCTTAAGACAAGCCCACCTGTACTTCAACAAGAATTTGATAAAGATCTACTTGAATATACTGCTACGGTGGACTTTGATGTAACAAAGCTAATTATTAATGCAGTAACAGAAGATGAAAAAGCTGTAGTTTTAATAGAAGGTGACACCAATTTAACAGTTGGTAATAATATAATAACTATAGTAGTAAAAGCAGAATCGAAAGAAACAAAAAAGTATAAATTATTAATTTATAGAAAAGCTGATAATGAAGTAATACTTGATGGTGATGAGGGAAACAATGAACCTGAAATAGATAATAATGATTCATCCTATATTGAAATAAATTCATTTTCATTATATAAAGAGGATGAAGAAACATACATACAATATGGTTATCGTTATCAAGTGATAGAGAAAGAGGAAGGAGTAAGTATACCCTTTGGCTATATAGAAACAACTTTAACGCAAGAAGATGTTACTATAGTAGCTTTCACCCCTAAAGATAACTTAGGTAGTGATTATTTATTATTATATTGTATGAATGATAAAGGTGATAAAGGATTTTATCAATATGACAGGATAGAAAATACACTTCAAAGATATAACGGGAAACAAAATTATAATGAATTAGAAAATTTAGATGATAGCAATACAAAGGAAAACGAGCTTTCAGATAGAGTTATGTTATTATTAATTATTGTTATTATACTTGGTGTACTACTTATTGCAGTTTCAGTAGTTTTTGCAAAAGTATATTTAAACGCAAAAAAATAGATAAATTATATAGTAGGTGCCCAATGGATAACATAAATGTTGAGAATTTCAAGAATACTATCATTTTTGATAAATATTCTCATATATTCCATTGGTTACCTACTATTTTTCGTTGACAAAAGAGTTATATCTGCTATAGTATATATATAACAAATATAACGAACCAATAGGAGGTGGATGATTTGATAGTAACCATAGACTTTAATAGTGATGAGGCATTCTATATCCAACTTCGTAATCAAATCATATTTGGAATTGCTAATGCAGATATTAGAGAAGGTGATAATTTACCATCAGTTAG
The DNA here is from genome assembly GCA_023387635.1 of Bacillota bacterium. Taxonomy (GTDB): domain Bacteria; phylum Bacillota; class Clostridia; order Lachnospirales; family Lachnospiraceae; genus Anaerocolumna. The sequence continues at coordinate 5,422 of JAEWHU010000291.1, read as the reverse complement.
AGAATTAGCTGAAGATATAGGAATCAACATGCATACAGTAAACAAAGCATATACTATCTTAAAACAGGAAGGTTATGTTAAGCTAGATAGAAGAAAAGGTGCGGTAATTGCAATAGATTGTGATAAATGCAAAGCAATGGAAGAATTAATGTTTGACATGAGGGTTATATTAGCGAAAGCGGTATGCAAAAATATTTCATGTGAAGAGGCCCATGAAATGGTGGAACAAATATTTAATGAATTTTCTGTAAAAGATAAATAGTAATAATCATATAGAAAAGGAGGGTGTTACTATTGTTATGTAATAAATGTAAAAAGAATGAAGCGAAGGTGTACTATACTGAAATAATTGGTGGAGAAAAGAAAGAACAACATTTGTGTGAAGATTGCGCTATGGAATTCACTTCTTTTCATACAAGTAATTCATTAGGAAATCAAGAACTAACACTTGGAAGTCTTTTATCAACTATATTAGGCAATTATTATACGAATGATAATAGTACTGTAAAACCTACCCCAAAAGATATTAGTTGTAAAGAGTGCGGCTTAACATATAAGGAATTTATGAAAATCGGTAGATTTGGCTGTAGTAAGTGCTATGATAGTTTTAGTAGTGCCCTAGATAAGAGTTTGGCCAGTGTGCAAGGATCGAATAGTCATGTAGGTAAAAAACCAAAAGGATATGTAACAAAAACTCAAAAATTAGTTGAAGAATTATCAGAGTTGGATAAACTATCTATAAAGCTACAAGATGCTATTGAAAAGGAAGAATTCGAAGAAGCTGCTAAAATTAGAGACAGAATTCGCACTATTAAGAAGGAGGAGATTAATAATGCCTAAATGGTATAAAGAATCTGGAAATAATAGCGATGTTATTATATCTAGTAGGATCCGCCTTGCAAGAAATTTAAACAAATACCCTTTTTCTCTTAAGCTAACTGATAAAGAAGCAAAAGAGTTAGTTGATGAAGTTAAAACAATAACTGGAGTACTTGAAAAAAACACAAGTAATAAATTTTATAGTTGTAATGTTGATTCATTAGCTGATATAGACAAAGTAGCTATGGTGGAAAGGCATATTATAAGCCCTTTGTTAGTTGAAAAAAATCAAAATACAGGATTAATATTATCTGAAGATGAAAAAATCAGTATTATGATAAATGAAGAAGATCATCTACGAATTCAATCCATTACCGGAGGAATGAATATGGAGGAAGCATTTATTGCAGCCAATAGTATTGATGATATGATTCATGAAGTACTTAATTTTGCTTTCCATGAGAAGTACGGTTATTTATCTTCTTGTCCTACTAATGTTGGAACTGGACTTAGAGCATCTTATATGGTATTTTTGCCAGCGCTTACAGTATCAAGAAAGATAGAAAAATTAGTGGAAGAACTTTCGCAATACGGAATTGCTTTAAGAGGAACTTATGGTGAAGCATCAAAAAGTCTTGGAAGTTTATATCAAATATCTAATCAAAAGACTTTAGGGAGTACGGAAAGAGATATTATTAATAGCTTAAATCGTATTGTTGAACAGGTGATGAAGCAAGAGAGAAGACAACGAGAATATATGTTGGCAACAAATCGCGATGAAATTGAAGATAAGGTTCATCGTTCTTTTGGTATACTTCGGTATGCAAAACAGTTAACACCTACGGAAGCTATGACTTTACTGTCGCAATTAAAATTAGGAGTTGAGCTAGAATTAGTTAGCTTAGAAAAAGAATATAATATACATGAACTAATGATGGAAATTCAACCTGGTAACTTAAGTTGTCTGATAGATAGAAATCTTGGTAGTGTTCAAAGAGATAAATTTAGGGCAGAATATATTAGAAACAAGTTACCTAACATAAAATAGTATATGTACGAAAGGCACAGGTAAATATTTGTGCTGGTGTACAAAGTTACTATTAGTTATAAAATGACGATAATGCGTCAGAATGGAGGATATTATGAATGATAAATATACAGAAAATGCAAGAGAGGCTATAACAAAAGCTTCTGAAATCGCATACGGATTATCCCATAATTATGTTGGAACCGAACATTTATTAATAGGTTTGCTAAAAGCAGAAGGTGTAGCATCTAAGGTACTTGAAAAAAATGGTGTTGAAGTCGATAAAGTTGTGGAATTAGTAAATCAATTAATTGCACCAAACAATACAATGGAAGCTGTAGAAGTGGATGGTTTTACTCCAAGAGCAAAACGTATTCTAGATCAAAGCTATAAAGAAGCCATAAGATTAAAAGCGGGTTTAGTAGGAACTGAACATATCCTAATATCCTTATTAAAAGAATCTGACTGTATTGCAGTAAGATTATTAAATACTTTAGGCATTAATATACAAAAGTTATATGTAGATATATTGACTTCCATTGGTGCTGAAATGAATGCAGCAAAGAATGAATATGCATCCAATAAGGCAAAAACCAAAGCGAAATCTTCAACACCAACCCTTGATCAATATAGTAGAGATTTAACTGAATACGCAAGGGAAGGGAAGCTTGATCCTGTTATAGGAAGAGATACAGAAATTCAACGAGTTATACAGATATTAAGTCGAAGAACAAAAAACAATCCTTGCCTAGTAGGTGAACCAGGTGTAGGTAAAACTGCTATTGCAGAAGGTCTTGCATCAAAGATTGTGGAGGGAAATGTTCCTGATATTATAAAAGATAAACGAGTTTTAACCCTTGATTTATCAGGAATGGTAGCTGGTTCAAAATACCGTGGTGAATTTGAAGAACGTATTAAAAAAGTAATTAGTGAAGTTATGAATGATGGTAATGTACTATTATTTATAGATGAAATACACACAATTATTGGTGCTGGTGGGGCAGAAGGAGCTATTGATGCCTCTAATATTTTAAAACCTTCTCTAGCAAGAGGTGAAATTCAATTAATTGGTGCAACCACTAGGGAAGAGTACCGTAAATACATTGAAAAAGATGCGGCACTTGAGCGAAGATTTCAACCAGTAGTCATTGAAGAACCAAGTGAAGAAGAAGCAATACTTATCTTAAAGGGCTTAAGAGATAGTTATGAAGCACATCACAAGGTAAAAATTACGGATGATGCAATTGAAGCAGCAGTAAAAATGTCAAGTAGATATATAAATGATAGATATCTTCCAGACAAAGCAATTGATTTAATGGATGAAGCTGCTTCTAAAGTAAGGTTAAGTACTTATATTACATCTCCAGAAGTGAAAGAATTAGAAGATAAATTAGAATATTTAGAAAATGAAAAAGAACTTGCTATAAAGAGTGAAGCATATGAACGTGCAGGTGATATAAAGAAACAACAAGAAGAAGTGAAGAATAAGCTTTGTGCATTACAAGTTAAAACAGAAAAAGAAAAACTTGACACTGTACTTGTAGTTGGTGAAAACGAAATTGCTGATATTATATCAAGCTGGACTAAAATACCAGTTAAAAAACTAGAAGAAGAAGAAAGCGAAAGGCTTAGAAACCTTGAAAAGATTCTTCACGAAAGAGTTATAGGTCAAGGCGATGCAGTATCCGCTGTATCTCGTGCGATAAGAAGAGGTAGAGTAGGACTTAAAGACCCAGCACGTCCAATCGGTTCATTTCTTTTCCTTGGACCAACTGGTGTTGGTAAAACTGAATTATCAAAGACATTAGCGGAAGCAATGTTTGGCAGTGAAAATGCTATGATTCGTGTTGATATGTCCGAATACATGGAAAAGCATAGTGTTTCTAAACTTATTGGTTCACCTCCAGGATATGTAGGCTATGATGAAGGTGGTCAACTTAGTGAAAAGGTTAGACAAAATCCTTATTCCGTAATTCTATTTGATGAAGTAGAAAAAGCACATCCAGATGTCTTTAATATTTTACTTCAAGTATTAGATGATGGACACATTACAGATTCACAAGGTAGAAAAGTAAGTTTTAAAAATACAATTATAATTATGACTTCTAATGCAGGAGCAGCAAATATTATATCACCAAAACGTCTTGGATTTGCAACTGTTGTAGATGAATCAGAAGATTATAAACGTATGAAATCTGGAGTAATGGATGAAGTAAAACGTATCTTTAAACCAGAGTTTATTAATCGTATTGATGAAATGATTGTATTCCATCAATTAACAAAAGAAAATATAAGTAGTATTGTTAATATAATGTTAGCAACTATTACGAAACGTGCAAAAGAACAGATGAATATTGAGCTTTCTATAGGTGAAGGTGTAGTTGAATTTATTTGTGAAGTAGGTTTTGATGCTAGTTATGGTGCAAGACCACTTAGAAGAGCATTGCAAACTAATATCGAGGATAAACTTGCAGAAGCAATATTAGAAGGAACGATTAGCAAGGGGGATACAGCTAATATTACTTTAGTCGACAAAGTAATCCATATTACTAGAAAATAAATCATTTCTTAATTATTACTAGTAGAAATTATACCGCAAATATTATATAATAGATATAGTATTAAAAGCTTTGAATTAACATGTTCCATTCATATAGGTGCGAGGATATGATGAGAAAAGTATTTAAGATAATTAGGAGGATCAAATATGTCAGTAATAGATGAATTAATACGAAAAGAAAGTAATGGGACAATCAGTTTTGGTAATTATATGTTAGATAAAAAATCTAAGGTTTCAGATTTTGAGCATGAAGGAGATTTATATAAAGTCAAAACTTTTAAAGAAATAACAAAGCTTGAAAGAAATGGTATGTTTGTATATGAGTCTGTTCCTGGAACAGCGGTTAATAATTTTGAAATTACAGAAAAAGAAGTTGTTTTTTTAGTGGAAGGATTAGAAGATGCGCAAGTAACTTTAGAACTTGAAGCTGAAAAAGAATATAAAATATTCATCAATGATACGAATGTAGGAAAAATGAAAACAAATTTAGGCGGTAAACTTATGTTTAGCGTGGAATTAGGTGAAAGTAATAAATCATCAATTAGGGTAGTTAAACTTTAGTATAATTCCTATGATAGTATAAAATTACTAGAGCTGTTTGGGAGTTAAGGTATCCCAAACAGCTCTTTTTGAATTATCAAGATAAATTCTGATAAAACAAAATGGAGTTAATGCGAAAAATTAGGATTTTTCTCAAAGTGAATTGAAAATCAATTCACCTTGCAAGTTTGTGCTGATGCCCAAACTCGCGTTGCTTTGGCAGAATGGAGGTTAAGATGGCAAAGAGTAAGATGGTTTTCTTCTGCAAAGAATGTGGATTTGAGTCATCAAAGTGGATGGGACAATGCCCTTCATGTAAAGTGTGGGACAGTTTTGTTGAAGAGAAGGTGGTTAAGAAAAGTACAAATCGTACCAGTATATTACATCAATCAGAACCAGAATTATTAAATAATGTTACCACTATTGAAGATCAAAGAATCATGATTGGTATTGAAGAATTTGATAGAGTATTAGGC
>JAEWHU010000245.1 GCA_023387635.1 Bacillota bacterium | reverse complement strand
ACCTCCTCTATACAGTCTTTGAAAGATGTACTAATTCTTTCAATTTAATTTTATTTCCGTTGTGTAGGATTAAGGTTTCATATACTTTAGCAACAAATAGAAGCAATAAGTATATGAATACTATTTGTAAAACGATTGCTATAGCTACCATAGGTAAACCTACTTTTCCTACTATAATGGCACCTGGTAATAAAAATGGAGAGGATAGTGGGAAAAGGAATGCAAAAGTTACAAAGCCATTAATTCCACCTGCCATTAATACATTTGCTGCACCAAGTCCAACATATGCCCCAATTAGATTTGTAAAGGTAAATAAGGTAAGACCCTCATTTAACTCTTCAATTTTACTTATGGTTGCACCAGCAAGACTTGCTAATGTTGCATAGAATATTAATCCTAAAATAATTAGTATGAGACAAAGGATAATATTTACTATGTTTAAATTATTGAATATATTTGTTGGTATATATTGTTGCAATGCACTAGTTCCATTAGAAGGTAAAAGGGCAGCAGAAACCTTATTGGATAGGAATAGAATTACCATCATTGATATTATCTGTAATAATACTGCAGATAACATTGCTAAAATTTTACCTATCATTAGTGCTAGTGGGTTTACTGATATTAGTAAATATTCAACTACTCTTGTTGATTTTTCAGTTACAATTGATGTTGCAACCTGAGTACTTGCCATAACATTAACCATTAATACCACAAATAGAATGCCATAGATAAACCAATATTCGGTGTAGGATATTGAAGTATCTACTTTTACAATTGGAAAACCCTTCACATCTACTATATTAACAATAGTTTCAACCTTAGCATCTAGCATTTCTTGCTGTTCATCTGTTATGCCAAGTGCCTTAATTCGAAAGAGTTCAAAATGCTTCGTCATTATGCTTTGTAATGATTGCATATGAGAATCCTTTACTGGCCCTTTACTTGCTTTAACAAAATTTAAAGAATAGATACCTTCACTCTCTGTTACTGTTAAGATTACGGATTCATGTTCTGTGGCTTCAATTCTATCAGCAACAATATTGTAGTCTTCTTTCATTGGCTCGAATACAATATTGTTTAAGGCTAAATCTGTATAGGTATCAGAAAAATCCATATTTTCTATGGTAGTTGCATTATTTATATATACTTTTTTAATAGGATTCGGTTCATCAGTATTAAGACTTTTAGAACTAATTATATTAATTATTGGTACTGAAACCATGGCTATAACAAGAAAAATGATGTAGGAGACTAGAAATGCTTTACTTTTTAAGGTTTGAATTAAAGTAAAGGAAAATACATCTCTCCAACCTGAAAATTTACCTTTCTTCATGTGCATCTCCCACCTTTTCTATGAATATTTCATGCAGGGATGGTTCCCTAAGTTCAAATTTAACAATAGGAACTCTATCAAGAATTAATTTGTGTAAGAACTCCATTGCTTGTTCCTCTCCAGTTACTTTTAGATGATATTCACTTGGTGTTTTATTCACAACTGTTAAGCCAAAAGAGGAGATATAAGACTGAATATCTGTATCACTCTTAACAAAAAGATTAACTCTACCATAACCTTTTTTGATTTCATTTAAATTTCCTTGAAGTACCGCTTTCCCACGGTTTAATATTGTAATGTCAGAACAAAATTCTTCGATGGTTGGCATTTGGTGACTGGACATAATTAAGTATTTATTTTTGTTTATTTCTTCTCTTATTATGGATTTAAATAAATCTGTATTTACAGGGTCTAGACCGCTAAGAGGTTCATCCAGAATAATCAATTCTGGATCCGAAATTAAAGCAGCCATCAACTGAATCTTTTGTTGATTTCCTTTTGATAATTGATCAGCACGATTTGCTTTTTGTACTTTTTTACCTTTTGTTTTAGGTGGAAATAGATATTCATTTACTTGTAATCTGTCAGACCAATATTTGATACGGTCCATTGCAATATTCTTTGGTACATTCTTAAGTTTAGCAAAATATAAAAGTTGATCTAATAAAGTATATTTAGGATATAATCCTCTTTCTTCTGCAAGGTAGCCTACATTTGTTTGTACAGAGTCTAGTGGTTTCCCATTCCATAATACTTCTCCACTGTTTTTTGCTAACATTCCAAGGATGATACGAAGGGTTGTAGTTTTGCCAGCTCCATTCGTTCCAAGAAGAGCATAAACTCCGGGCTCTTTAATTTCGAAGTTTAAGTTATCAACTACAACTTTGTCCCCGTAACTTTTTGACAAATTTTTAACACTTAAAGACATAATTCCTCTCTTTCTTACATCACATTCTTCATTATATATGATGCATTAACATAAATTTATTCAATACTAGACAATCGAATTAACATAAAAATTTAAACTCACTTTAATAAAACAAAGTAATTATAACATTATTTGGATCTTAGGTAAAGAATATATGGGATTTTATGGCAAATTCTAATCTTTACTCTCTACATTTTCTTACTATAAAATGTATATGCAACAGAATAGGAAATTGTAAAAATTAAAACGATTCCTCCTAGAGCCTTTATTAATATAGGATAATATATACCACCAATTAGGCAAAAAGCATATATAGATAGTAATAAAACAAATGAAGCAACTCTGAATGCTTTACTATTAATTTCAATTAATCTTTCATCCGTATCTTTTAACCTTGATTCCTTTAATTTATCATCATCGGACAGTAGTTTTTTATATTTAATCCAAAGTACAATAGATGCAAATATTAAACCTGAACCTACACCCGAATAGGTAGCAAGCATATGTTCATTCGTTTGGATTGACCATTTAAATTCTGCCAATAGCGCAATCATCAATGTCATAACTCCTGCAAACATTAGTAAAATCATGCAATTCATTCGAGATTTAACAATTTTTTTATATTCCTCATTATTCTTTGCTTTTGTTCCCATAAATAAATCTCTCATATATTCTCATCCTCCCCATCAAATATAAAAATGTCTTCAATTGTAACTTCAAAAAATTGGGCAATTTTATGAGCTAATACTAATGATGCTTTATATTTACCATTTTCTAAGGAGATAATTGTTTGCCTAGTTACATTCACAGCATCAGCTAGTTCGCTTTGTGTTACTTTTTTCAACTTTCTAAACTCTTGAATTTTCGTTTGCAATTTATCACATTCTTTCCTTTCCATTTTATGTATAGTGAGCTTTACATTCATAGTATAGTTTGCTTTACATATAATGTCAAGTATATTTTACAATTTTAATATAATATGGTAAAACTGATAAATTAATATATGAATTCGATAAAGGTTCAATTAACTATGCAGGATTTGGATTATATACAGGTTATAAATTAATTCTTTTATTTGCTATATAATCATGGTATATTGGTATGGTAATACATGGGAAATTAATGATTAATATAAATAAATGATATATCAAAAATAGATTGTGAAAGGAATAATAAGATGAAGCTAGATGATAATAACGTAGCAATATCAAGATGGGAAACCTATGAAGTAGAAGAATTAAAGCGAATTATTAAGAATCAGTTTAATTTATTAAATATAGATGGAGATTACTTCAAAAATAAGAAAGTAGTTTTAAAACCCAATCTCTTAGCAAAACGTTCCCCTGAAAAGGCAGTAACAACACATCCGAATTTAGTGCAAGCAGTTATGAGTTTATTAAAGGATTTTGGTGCCAATATGATTATTGCAGAAAGTCCTCCTGGGAGCTATACGGAGCCAGTACTTAGAGAGGTTTATAAAGCCTCTGGATTTTATGAAAGCGGACTTGCGATGGGTGCTATATTTAATTATGATACATCATTTCAAATCCTACATAATAAGAAAGGTGTGATGGCAAAGTCGTTTGATATAATTACACCTATAATGGAAGCTGATATTATTATTAATCTATGCAAGTTAAAGACTCATGCATTAACAAAGATGACCTGTGGTGTTAAGAATCTATTTGGTACGATGCCAGGTACTAAAAAGTTTGAAATGCATGCAAGATTTGCAAACTCTAAAGAGTTTACAGAAATGTTAATCGACTTATGTGAAGGAATATGTAATGAAAAGCCTGTAATTACTATATGCGATGGTATCGTAGCAATGGAGGGAAATGGTCCAAGTGCTGGAACACCAAGAAAAGTAAGTGCAATTTTAACAAGTAAAAATCCGTTTGCACTTGATTTGGCTTGTTGCGAAATAATTAATTTTGGGAACTCAGTAGAGATAGTAGAATCTGCAAAAAGAAGAGGCCTATGTCCAACTAGTGGGAACGAATTAAATATACTAGGGACGCAGATATCTGAACTTGTAGTGAAAGATTTTAAGGCTCCTGATAGTCAAAAATTTTCTAGAATGCTCAAATGTATTCCACCTTTTCTAAAACCAAGGCCAGTAATTAACAAAGCTGCTTGTGTTGGTTGTGAAAAATGTGCAAAAAGCTGCCCAGTTAACATAATAAGTATGAAAGATAAGAAAGCATATATAAAAAGAAAAGATTGTATAAGATGCTTTTGCTGTCAAGAATTATGTCCATACAAAGCGGTTAATATTAAAAGTAGCTTTATCTATAAGCTATTAAAATAATAGAAATAGATTAGAAGAATGGAATTAGAAGAAATAAAAGGGAAATTTTCATATCTTTTTCAAATATAAGACATGGAATTAATATATGTAGTAAAAAAATAAGGCAATATATTTGATTAGCAAAGACAAATATATTGTCTTATTTTATACCAATAATATCAAATTTTTTAATTAATAGTATAATTAAGGCTCTGTACATAATATTTTAATTTAATAAATGAATCTTGATTGGTTAAAATTACAAAGCATTTCATTGTGATGGTTATTATTTAATAATTAATCATTTTGTTTTGATGTATATTAAAATGAATTGACAAAAATTAATATTGCTATTATAATATTATTTAAGGAAAGTAAAAAATAATAAAGGAGCATTATATGGACAAATTAATTAAGGAATATAGCTCATTTGTAAACGATCAAATTACAAGTTACAAGAATGAGGAACAGTTATTACAAGATAATGATAGAAAAGACGAATCCAACTTTTTTAAGATCAGAGGAAATGTATGTGATATTTTTCTAACTCTTATGAACGCAACAATTAAGGCAGTTGAAGCAAAACATTTAGAAGAAAAAGAAATGAAAGAATTATTTATTAGTGAATATTTAAAAAAGTTTGAAACTATTCCAATGAATTGGAAAGGAAGATTAGAACAAGGGAAAAGAGTAGGCGATAGTGAGATAATAGCCATTGAAGAAGCAAAGTTTGATACAATGAATCTATTAAAAGAAAATTTTTTGAAGCTAATCAATATATAAAAATGTTTATTTTATATGAATGTTGAAAAGTAGGTTAGTGTAAAAATCAAGAATTATCAAAAGTTAGAATGGAGAATATATGACAGAAGATGCTGCAATCGCATTATTTAAATGTTTGGCCGATAGGTCAAGATTACAAATATTAAAATCATTATCTGAAGGAGATATGTATGTTGAAAGATTATCAGAACGCTTAAATTTAACACCTTCAACCATATCATTTCATTTAAAGAAATTAGAAAGTGCAGGGATAGTAACCTCGAAAAAAGAACAATATTATGCAACTTATTCTTTAGTTGAATCCGTACTTAAGGAGAATATACTTAATATAATTACGGAAAAATCTTCTGAACTAGACATACAAAAGGAACGTGAAGAACAGTATCGACAAAAAATATTAGCAAGTTTCTTTGAATTTAATAAATTAAAGAATATACCTGTACAACGAAAAAAAAGATTAATTATACTAGAAGAGATAAATAAAGCATTTGAAATTGGTAAAGAATATACTGAAAAAGAGGTCAATATAATTATAGCTGATTATCACGATGATTTCTGTACAATAAGAAGAGAAATGATTGCTGAGAGATTGTTAAAGAGGCAAGATAGTATATATATGAAGAATCAAGAGTAAATTATAGTATCATTGATATCAAAATCTTAGATATTAATGAAATTTGGAGAATTATTTGTGTTTTTTTATTCAAGCATACCTTGACGAACCACCTATATTATGGTAAGGTTACAATAATTTTAAAACGAATAAGAAAAATAGGTTAACCATAAAGGTTATTAAAAGGGAATTAGGTGTAAATCCTAGACAGAGCCGCTGCTGTGATAGATGTAAAAGCTTTAAAAGTAGAACTTTAGCCACTGGGAAACTGGGAAGGCAAAGCTTTTGATTATTTTTTATTAAAGTAATCCATCTTAAGTCAGAATACCTGCCATTTTTTAGGTACAAAACTTCTCCGGTCCTGGGAAGATGCCACTTGAACTCTGTTTCATCACAGGGAAAGTTTTGTGCTGCAATTATATAATAATTGCGGCTTTTTTGTTTTTAAAGTTAATAAAACTTTTAGATAGGAGTAACAAAATGAAAAGATTTAACAAGAATTTAGTAACAATGCTTCTAGTAATTTTAGTAGCATTTGGTTTAGTCGCTTGTGGTTCAAAGAGTGATAATAATGGGGGAAACACTAGTGTTACACCAGGTCAAACTGGGGACAATGTGAATACAGAAGGTAATAACACAGCGGACGAAGATGCAACTAATGATGTAGTACTTCCAACTACAGACAGAGCTGGTAATACTATTACAATTCCAAATGAAGTTAATAAAATTATTTCTTTAGCACCATCAATAACTCAAGTACTATTTGATCTTGAAGTTGGCGATAAATTAGTTGCAGTAGATAAACAGTCCCCTTTATACGCAGAAGTTCCTTCTGATATACCACAGTTTGAAATGATGGCACCAGATTTAGAGCAGATAATAGCAATTAGCCCAGATGTGGTATTTGTATCTTCTATGACAAATTATAATGGAGAAGATATTCTTAAGGCAGTAAGAGATGCAGGTATTAGTGTACTTGAAATTCCTACAAGTAATTCTATTGAAGATATTAAAAAAGATATTAGGTTTATTGCTGATGCTGTTGGTAAATCTTCAGAAGGTAATGTACTTGTAAGTGATATGGAAACTACTATTAATAAAGTAGCTGAAATTGGTGGAACTATTACCGATAAAAAAACAGTTGTATTTGAAATTGGAGCAGCACCAGACATCTATAGCTTTGGTAAAAATGTGTTTTTAAATGAAATGATTGAAATTATAGGTGCCACTAATATATTTGCGGATCAGGAAGGTTGGATATCTGTATCAGCTGAATCAATTGTTAGTATGAATCCAGATGTAATATTAACTAGTGTTAATTATATCGAAAATCCAATAGACGAAATTAAAGGTAGAGATGGCTTTAGTGAAATTACAGCAGTAAAGAATGATATGGTTTACTATATAGATAATGGTTCTTCAAGTTTACCAAACCACAATATAACAAAAGCGTTAATCCAGATGGCAAAGGCTATTTATCCAGAGCAATATGCTGATTTAAAATAATATGAAAACATCAAAAAAATTAATTATAGTACTCCTAGTGTGTTTGGTCACACTAGGAGGTGCTATCTGTATTGGTAGCGTAAGATTATCATTAAGTGACGTATTACATGTCCTTCTATATAAATTATTTGGGATGAAACTTCCCGAAGGTTTTTCATCAACCACCATCGCAATACTATGGAATTTGCGTATACCAAGAGCATTATGTGCATTTTTTGTTGGAGCAGCTCTTGCAGTGAGTGGAAGCGTTATGCAAAGTGTGTTACAAAATCCATTAGCATCAAGTTATACATTAGGTGTATCAAGTGGAGCATCCCTTGGAGCTGCGTTAGTAATCACAGGTTTAATTAATATTCCAATTAGCACTTTTATCACCTTACCTATAGTTGGTTTTGTTTTTGGGCTTGGAACCGTTTTCTTAGCAGTGTTCTTAACGAAAAAATTTGACCAAGGATTTCATAATCAAACGGTAATTCTTGTCGGTATGGTGCTTGGGTTGTTTGTAAATGCATTGTTAACCATAGTTAGTGCCTTATCCAAAGAAAGTATACAATTATTAATCACTTGGCAAATGGGTAGTTTTTCTTCAAGAGGATGGAAATACGTGGCAATTATAGGTCCAATTACTGTGTTAACGTCCCTTTTCATTATGAGGTACCATAAAGAAATGGATATGCTTACTTTTGGTGAAGACACTGCAAGTACCATGGGTGTTGATACAAAGAAAGTAAAGCTAAAGTTGTTTATTTTGTCAGCACTATTAACAGGCATTTCTGTATGTTTTACAGGAATCATTGGATTTGTAGATTTAATTGCACCCCATGTAATTAGAAAAATATTTGGTCCAAGTCATAAGCTTCTATTACCTATGTCAGCATTGTTTGGTGGTGCGTTTATGATGGTAACAGACACAGTAGCTAGAACCGTATTATCTCCATTAGAACTACCAGTAGGTGCCATAACAGCATTAATAGGAGCGCCATTTTTTGGATATATCTTTTTTAGTAAGAGGAAAAGTGCGTAAGGAAACGCAGATGGGAGCAAAGTGTGAAAGAAAACGGGTGTAAATTATGTTAGAAGTAAAGAATCTTTGTGTAAGTTATGGTGACACAGAAATTATTCATAATATATCGTTTACTATTCCATCAGGTAATAATCTTGTAATCCTTGGGCCAAATGGATGTGGTAAAACAACTTTATTAAGGGCTATTGCTGGCTTACTTCCTTATAAAGGTGAAATAATTTATGAAGGTGAAAGATTAAGTGAATTATCCATAAAAGAAAGAAGTAAAAAAATTGCATTCATGAGTCAATTTAGTTTTGCTGAATTTGATTATACGGTAAAAGAAACTGTTAGTATGGGAAGATATCCTCATCAAAAGACGGGACTTTTTGGTGGAAATTCAAAAGAGGATGAACAAATTATTAAAGAATCTATTCGTGTTGCTGGTCTTAATGGATTAGAAGGGACAAGTGTTAAGAAATTATCTGGTGGACAACTTCAAAGGGTGTTTTTTGCAAGAACCCTAGCGCAGAGCCCAAAGATGATTCTATTAGATGAGCCTACTAATCACCTTGATTTAAAACACCAAGCAGAACTTTTAGGACATGTTATTGATTGGAGTAAATCATCCAATCATATGGCTGTTGGAGTACTTCATGATATAAATCAGGGACTTAGACTTGGGGATTATGGAATACTTCTAAAGGATGGAGATATTGTAAGTCAGGGTATCTTAAACGATATTATATCCAAAGAACTATTAGAAAAAGTATATAGTATGGATATCCATAGTTATATGTTAGAGTCACTGAAAAGATGGGAGATGATTAAGCATGAGTAATGTATATAGAAGTCCATATGAAGCATATCCATTCTTAGCAGATGGAAAAGAAGATCTTAGATGTGACTTTGAAATATTAACAGATAAAATATGTAGTGGTACAGGCTTATTATGTGCAATGGTAAAAGAAGCTGGTCTTAATGAATTAGTAGAACCGTTAACCAAAGTAGGAGAATTAATATACCATGCCAATCCCTCCCTTAGAACTTTTTGTTCCATTACAAAGGAAGAAGTTTTATGGCTGAAAGATGAAATTGATATACTAAGAGCAAAAGTAAAAGGAGAAGGCTTTGTATTACCAGCTGGTTGCAAAGAAGCATGTGTAGCACATGTTCTTAGAACAGAAGGAAAAGAGTTAGTTCGATTAATATATCGTCACATGTATAATAATAATGAAGTAAGTGAAATATTAATTGACTTTTGTAATTTGCTATCAGGATATTTTTTCAACCTATCTTTATACATAAATCATGTATTAAATGTGAAAGAAATTCCTTTTAAAAGTCGCAATTATAAATAGTGAAAATGAATATTACTTTTATAAATATATTGAATTTCAAATGAGGCATGAATGCTTATATCCAAGCACTCATGCCTTATTTGAAATTTTATACTCATATCTCTTTCAAAAAACATATAATCCGCTTATATTTCTTACTATACGTATTGTTGAATATTATTTTTTACGATGATATAATGAAACAGATAAAGGTGGATAGACTAAGTAATAAATATAAAAGTGAGGATTTTTAAATGAATATAACAGTTATTGGCTGTGGAAGATGGGGTTCTTTTATCGCATGGTATTTAGATAAAATTGAACAAAATGTTACTCTATATGGAAGAGAAAGTTCAAGCAAAATGAAAGAATTCATAGATAGTAGAAGTAATGGTTTATTAACATTAAAAGAATCTGTGGCTTTAACTACTAATTTAGATGTGGTTAAAACTTCGGATATTATTGTTGTATCAATTAATTCACAAGGATTGCAAAAATTGATGGATTCTTTAGCTAGTTATAATTTGAAAAATAAAACCTTTGTCTTGTGTATGAAAGGAATTGAAATAGGAACAGGTAGAAGATTGTCTCAAATTATAAAAGAAAATACAGATAATACAAATCATGTCGCAGTTTGGCTTGGCCCAGGACATGTACAAGAATTTTGTAAGGGAATACCTAATTGTATGGTAATAGACAGTGAAGAGGAGCAGGTAAAAGAAGAATTAGTAGGAGCATTCTCAAGTGATTTAATTCGCTTTTATTATGGAACCGATTTAATTGGTAATGAAATAGGTGCAGCCGCAAAAAATGTAATTGGAGTCGCTGCAGGAATGTTAGATGGACTTAATCTAACTACTTTAAAAGGTGCATTAATGTCTAGGGGAACAAGAGAAATTGCAAGACTTATAGATGCTATGGGGGGGAATGAATTATCCGCTTATGGACTTTGTCATTTGGGAGATTTTGAAGCTACTGTGTTTTCTGAATTTAGTCATAATAGAAAGTACGGAGAATCCTATGTAAAGAACGAAAGCTATACTGAACTTGCAGAAGGTCACTACACTGTGAAAGCATTAATAGAACTAGAAGAACAATTCAAGGTAGAGTTACCAATATGTAGAGCGGTATATGAAGTTTTATATGAAGGCAAGGAACCAAGAGAAACTTTAAACAGGTTATTCACAAGAAGTCTGAAAAATGAATTCTAGTAATTTATTCTAAAAAAAGATTGAATTTATCTTTATTTTTTACTATGAAATATGTAAATTATATAGGATTTTAGAGATAAATGTGGTACAATGAAGGTATTGTAAATAAAGGAGAACGGCATCTTGGATTCATACAAATCAGCAGTCATTGAGAACTCCCTAAAAATACGAAGTAGACGTATGAAACTTTTAAAGATAAGTTTATCAACTCTTTTTTGGATTATAGCAATTGTGCCTTGGATTTTGTGTATCTACTTATATAAACAAGTAGATATATTAAAAATTGAAAAATTAGAACTAAGTAATAATATTCAAGAATTATTACTTGGGATTGGGGATAAGAAAAGTGAATCCTACAATAGCGAGTCAAAGGAAGATGAAGATATTAGTGTAAGTACAAATCATATTAGTAAAATAGAGATTGATTCTTCTATTAATTCAAATTTAAATAGCAAAATAGAGATTGATTCTTCTACTAGTTCAAATTCAAGTAGTAAAATAG
>JAEWHU010000110.1 GCA_023387635.1 Bacillota bacterium | reverse complement strand
CCTCGAATGGATTGGATACGAATATCTTTCGGTGCCATTCCTAGAAAAAAGAATTTACCTTCTTCCATGTTCTTAGCCTTTTGCAAATTCATAGGTACTTTTATCCATTCTCTAAATTGTTCTAGTCCTTTCTCTGTTATTGAATATTCCTTTTTTAACAAGCTATTTTCTGTATACTCACGAAACACAACACAGTTTTTACTTGATAACTTTTTTAAAGCTGCCTGTATACTGCCTAAACTATCACTACATACAGTGTTTAATGCTTGCCTAATAAACATTCTCATTTCATAAACTGTCATGCTTTTTATTAATAGTAAGCTTAAAATAATATTCTCCATAAAAAATTCTCCTTTATAATATACCTAATAGGTATATTACTAAAAGATATATTAAATGTCAATAAATAGAAATAAAAATTTTCCAGATATTATAATGTTAAAGTGATTTTGAATGCAAAAAGGACAGTAGAATGAATAATAAAACATGTTAAGTCATATTTTATTAAAAGAAACAAATAGAATAAGGATGAAGTTAAATGATAGATGTTAATGTACGTTTACAGCCCCTTGTAAATATGATAAATTTACCTACTGTCTTAAAAACAACTATACTTCCAGGTGATTCCACGGAAAGATTATTTATTGCAACACAGATAGGTGAGATCTATTATATTGGAGATGGTGTTGTTAATACATTTTTAGATATTAGCTCACGAATCATTGAGCTAGGTGTTTCTACTGGTGGATATGATGAACGAGGACTTCTAGGTCTAGCGTTCCATCCCAAATTTAATTATAACGGACTATTCTATCTATATTATTCAGTCGCTGGAACACAAGGTCCAGGTGCACTATCTGGTCCGTTTCATCCGAGCCCATGTGACACAAGTACTTTAAACCTAAAGTGGATAGATAGAGAAACCAGATATGATCATATTAATACAGTGGAAGAATGGATGTTGGATTCAAATGGTAGGCCAATGAAACGGCGAACTTTGTTAAATTTAAGAAGACCATTTTTAAATCATAATGGTGTTAATAGCCTAAACTTTTCGCCTGAAACAGGTAAACTTGTTTTAACAACTGGTGATGGTGGTTCAGGATATGACCCATTTAATTTAGCCCAAGATGACATGGAGATTGCTGGTAAAATAATTGAAATTGATGTATCTATGAATACATTTATGGATAATCCACCTGTAGTTACACGTTTTAACGAACTTCCTATATCTACTCAAGAAACCCTTACTGTAATTGTAAAAGGGGTTCGTAATATACCAGGTATCTCATATCAATGGTTACATAATCGGTACATTAAATATGTGGGGAATGTGGGGCAGGATCTGGTAGAGTCTATTTATGCCTTTGATAAATACAAACCAATACCTGTTACTCAGCTTGTACAAGGTACTTTAGTGAATTCTGAACTTGACTTAGAAGGATTTATTAATTTAGGATGGCGAGGATGGGAAGGTGATTTTCCTACTTCCATTATTAGGCCTTGCTCAGAGAATACAGCCTTGGATGAGAAAACAATTGCTTATTATGATGAAGCAGTAAAAACTTCTGCAATACGTCTCCCACCACTAACCAGTTATTATCATAAAGATAACCGCCCTAATAGATTTGGAGCAACGGCACTTACGGGAGTCCAGGCATACATGGGGAATGAAATCATAGGTTTAAAGGGAAGTGTTGTGTTTACTGATTTGGCCCAGAATGAAGAATCTAAGCCACCAAAAAGAGGGGCTTTAGCTTATACCACAGTAAGACCAGACAATAGACAAAATGATTTTAGTGTTATTGAAATTGATTATGATTTTGGTTCTGAATCCGCTTATTATGTTAGTTTAGGAACCAATATGGCTCAAACAAAGTTATATTTAGGTGTTTATAATTCTATGAATGTGTCTGATTTATATCAGGGTACCATTTATGAAATTATTTCATAATTTACAACTGCCAATTGTACTTAACCTAATAAAAATATTTTTTGAAGATTTTATTGAAGGTATATTAAATAATATACCTTCAATGCTTTTACAGAAATAATGTGAATTACCAGGATTCTAAAATACTATTTGGCCTGATAGGAGGAATTTATTTGAATAAAAAAGACAATGTTAAATTTATATGTATTGGAGGCATGTTAACTGCTATTGCTGTACTATTCCATTCGGCACCTGTTTTTTTTCCCGCTCTTGGAATGGTCTTAAGTCCATGTAGTACACTACCTATCGCAATAGCTACTGCATATAATCCTTTACTTGGGTTTTTAGTATTTTTAGCATCCTCTTTCCTTCTTATGATAGTAAGTGTACAGGAAGCAATCATCTTTTTTTTCACTACCGGACTGTTTGGGCTGGTGATTGGAGCATTGCTTTTCCGGAAGGGAATAATAATATCTATATTGTTTTCAACCATAGCATTATCACTAGGCATGGTCTTTTTAACTTATATCATTGGCATTCCAGGATTTAAAGATTTAACCAGTTCCCTATCAACTTTTTCGACACTTTTAATATTTCTTTCATTTTCACTTGTTTACGCAAGTATCTGGACTGTTTTCCTTAGAAAATTTGTGAAATACCTAATTGACGTAGTGGAGAAATAATGGCAGATAGTCATCTATCAGTCTGAAATAAAGGTATGAATTTTCATCATCTTCCCTTATAATATGGATATATTATATGAGTTTTTGAAAGAAGGTAATATACATGAATACAACTGCATTTGAATTATTAGGTATTGAAGATAAAGAACTTCCCATTTCTAATCTTTTATCATACTATCTTAATCCAAATACTAATACGGATTATGGTTTACAGTTTCTGAATAAATTCTGCCATGTAACAAATATTCCACATGTTAAAAATTCTGATATAATAGCAGTCGACAGGGAACATCATATTTTCTTTGAAAACGAACATAACTATATCGATATTCTCATTCGCATTGGCTCAGACAAAGAAAATCCAGATCGCATTATCTGTATTGAGAATAAAATCAATTCCCATGAAGGTATTCGACAGACACAACGATATTATAATGCCCTTCAAGCAGAATTCCCCAATTGCACCAACAGACAGTACATATATCTGACAAAGAA
>JAEWHU010000057.1 GCA_023387635.1 Bacillota bacterium | reverse complement strand
ATATTATCAGGTGTAGTTTGTGTAAAAATAGTTTTACCATCATTAGTATTTTTAGTCATTCTATCAAGTGTAATTACATTTTCATCCACTTTAATATTGCTAATATAATAATCATCTTTTTTGTATTTCTTTAATACATTCCCAGTGACATCTACAATGGATATTTGATACATAGGAACTAATTCACTACCATCCATATTCGCCCCTATATCATTGGTATAAACATATCCAAATATGATATGATCATCAATATGACCTAGTAGATTAATATTAGAGTTTTTGGGAGACTTCATGATTCTCTCCTCACCAGTCTCTAAATTAATGACAGTAATACTATTTGACTCATTAACATTTCCATTATCTTGAATAGCAATATATTTTAGGTTTTTAATAAAAACAAAATCACCTTCCTTAACATTAGTTGCTATTGTAGATAAGCTTTTTGTTATAAGATTATACGAGTATATATTATGATTTAGAGTAAAGTAAAAAATATTATTACTACTTACATAACTAAACTCATTAATCTCCTCCTTTAAAATTTGATAAGGAACATTCACAGGTATATAGACTAACTCTTCGATTCTGTTCTCTCCATTATAAAATTGATATAAGACAATTGCTACCTTACCTTCATAAGCACCACGATTCATATATCCATAAACCATGAAACTTATATTACCTGAATCATCCATGTTTAATATTTTAACTTCATGTTGATCGTAATTATCTCTTATATAATCCGTATTTTTTTGATTAAAAGAAAATACTTTAACCGCTTCATTTTCAGCTAAATTGTAATACCATAATTCTCTTTCTCTAACAAATGCTAATTTACTATTATTTGCGCTTGTTACAATTTCTAAGTTTTCATTATTTGTTATACCAACTTTTATCTCACTCTTAGATAAACTTAGATTACCTATATCAAATAGACTTTCCATAGTACGTTCATAATTTAATAAGTACATTCTTTGGCTAGTATAACGCACACGGTACAATTCTCTTACATTATAATACTCCGTTCCATACTCTGTTTCTGATGATAGAACATAATTTAATTCTACTAATCCAAAATCACTATTAATATCAGTAATGGTTGGTACAACTTTACTTATAACAATTGGATCTAATTCTCCATAACTAACTAGTTCTAAACTTGAATGTATATCCACATAGGCAAAAGAACTATTATCTGCTTTTTCATTTGGTTCAAAGTAAGGGAGCACATTCTCAGCTTTTTCTTTATCCAGTAAAGATTCATGAATATCTAGTACAAAATCCAATTTTTCCTTCATATAAGAATTTGTTATTTTTGTGACTCTAGTGTAGAAATTCATTTTTCTACTTTCACTTGTTACTAATGTTAATTTTACTGAATATTCTTGTCCCTCTTCTAATGGTACTTTTATTTTAACTTTAGCAGTTTTACTAGTATCGACTTTCTCAAGAGCATTAATTGTGTCCGTCTCTAACAGTTTATTATCACTAACATCCCTAAGTTCATAAATTACACGCTTCACATCATTTTCTTTTTCATCAATATAAACGGTAAAGTACTGCTCATCTCTTAAGGGTATAATAGATTCTCTCATCATACTTGCATTCACGTTATTACTATAACCATGCAATAAATTAATAAGATTATCATCAACTTTTATGGTAACTACCGGAAATGAAGTTTGACTCATCTCAATTGTTCTATTTACATCAAAGACTTCTTCCTTCATGCCTAGTCCAAAATAATAAACAGAACCCGCAAAAATACATATTAAGATAATGGCTCTATAGATATGTTTTAGCATTACTTTCCTCCTAATATGATAATTTAAATTATAGCGGATATTCTAGGTCCGCATGGCTTGCTCGCTGGCCTTTGCTACTTGCTCATAACCTTATACCTGCTACGTAGGTATAAGGTTATGATTATATTTGATTTGATTCTAATAATAATTCATATAACTTAGGTTTCACATTTAAAAACTCACTTAAACTATAATATGCATTTAATTTCTCTTTTTTATCTTTTTCTAATTTCATTTGTTGCTCCGTGGTCAATGATTCCCCTGTATTTCTTCTAACACCACGAATTAGGATATTCTTAGGTGTGTGTTCCATGTCAATGAATTCTAACACTCCCGTTTTATAACCTGCTATTTCAAGAAGCTGAGCACGAATACCATCCGTAGCAAGAGCTGCCATACGTTCTTTAATTAAGCCATATTTAAATAATGGATTTAAAATATCATTTTTAATTTGGCCATTTAACTCATGTTGACAACAAGGGACGGAAAGTATAACCTTAGCTTCCCACTCTACTGCCTTTGCTAAGGCATAATCAGTAGCTGTATCACAGGCATGAAGAGTAACAACCATATCAACTTTATTAACTCCTGTATAGGACGCAATATCACCTTCTAAGAAAACAAGATTATCATATCCATATTTTTTAGCTAACTCACTACAATGTTTAATTACATCAACCTTTAAATCTAATCCAATTATTTTTATATTATATCCTTTTAACTCACGTAGATAGTAATACATTGCAAAAGTTAGATATGATTTACCACACCCAAAGTCAATAATAGTGTTCTCCCTATCTTTCTCTAAATTAGGAAGAATATCTTCTATAAACTCTAAGTATCGATTTATTTGCTTAAACTTATCATATTTAGCATGTACTATTTTACCTTCTACTGTCATAACGCCAAGGTCTACTAAAAAGGGCACACTAATCCCTTCCGATAATATATAGCTTTTTGGTCTATTATGACTTAACGTAATGTTTTTACTACTTACCTCATTACTAATATTTCTCGATTTTATTGTTATTTTACCCTTCTTACTGATTAGAATGGTACTCTCTTTTTTCTTTGTACTTATTAAAACTTGTTTCATACAATTATCTATCCATTGCTTAAATTCTATAATTAACTCTTCTTTCCCATAATTTTTATGGAATATTTGCTTACCTTTATAGGAGGACGCTTGATATGCTATTTTATCTTTTAATAAAATAGGGCGTACTTTTATTTTACTAACTTCATAGTTACTAGGTCCGTTACTAAGTACAATTTGTATCAAATCGGAATTTAAACTTTCTTCAATTATCTTATCTATATTATCATTCATAGCATTTAGCCTTTCTAACAGCATTCATCACTTTATTTCAATAGTTATTTTATCATATAAGTAGAATAAATCATACTATTTTATTAAGTTCTTAATAGTATGCACGATTTAAGCTACATAGCATATATTAATTAACAAATCGTGTAGTATTACTTAAGGAGGTTGTAATGAAATATTCATTACCAGGCAACCCATCTAATAATAGTTCTATAAATATAGAGCCGGAAAAATCCATTGGCTTATACAATATGGTTCGTGCTAATTCTTATACCATGCCAACCTTTAATACCATAACACCAAACAGTATTAGTGAGTCCATTCGTAAGCCATTAGCCCATCCAATAGGAAATGAAACAAGCCCTACCAATACAGTAAAAGTTTCCAATACTGAAATTGAACCAAGTACAGTAGTATCAAATAATAATACTACTCCAACTACTTTAACCAAGCCAAAAACTACTTTTCCAACAAGCGAAATATCTTATATTCCAAACAAGCCTCAAAGCATCTATAGTAATTTTTCTAGTACAACTAAAATAGCTCCACGGAACATAAGCCAAAATAATGTTATTCCAAAGCCTATAGAAAAATCAGCAAATGCTTCCTATCAGGCACCAAGTCATGTTACAGATCCTTCTATTAATACCATTAATATGGTGGCTGCTGAGCTTAATCAAAGTATTTATAACTCTTCTGCTAATGTTCCTTTAATTCCACTGTATGGATATGATAAATGTGAAGATGCAGATAAAGATTATGATTATATGAAGCAAATGTATCCTTTGGCAGCTAAGAAAATGTTCCATGAAATTGAAGAGGAATGTGATAAATTAGAGTACGAGGGTAGTTGCATGTTTGATGAATATCCTGATAAAGTTTACCTTGGTCGTATCGTAGATCGTATTTATGATAAATGTAAACATTTAATGGAGAATTCCGTTAATGCAGAACAATTTAATCCTGATGATGGTAGAGATTTTAACAGACGCTTTGACAGGGATGACAGAGGCTTTGACAGAGATGACAGACGCTTTGATAGGGATGACAGACGCTTTGACAGAGATGACAGACGCTTTGATAGACATAATAATAGATTAAGAGATTTAATTGAAGTATTGTTCTTTAATGAAATTCTTAATAGAAGAAGACGCTTTAGGGGTCGTAGGCGCTGGTTTTAAAGGGTTATTATACCTTAAAAAATATTATTAAAATAAGCTCCTTTGTCTAAAGGAGCTCATTTTATAATTAATATAGGTATGGAATACACCATTATCATGCCTTTACTTTTTACTTACACTTAATAGCTTCCACTTATTACTGGTGTTCCAAGGTTTACACTGGTACTATCACTTACTTCATCATAAGTTATGGCTACATGTATATTAATCTTATTACCTAAACTAGTTACATACTCTGGTAATAACCCTGTATATGCATATATAGTAAATAAGTTTTCATCTCTGTTTGCATACGCTATTTTACCATCTAAATTATTTATCATACCATCTGAAATTTCGTTCATACCAGATAGACTTAACTTTCCAGGATATTTACTTGATATTTGCATGGTGGTTTGTATGTCTGTTACCTTAAGTCCTTTAAAAACATCTTCTAACACTTTTCTGTACCCTAAAATACTATCTGGATTAGAGTATACCTTTAATCTTACTACCATATAATGATTAATACTTGCTACGCCATCTGCTTTTTCTTCTTTTATGCTAATAACCTTAATAAGGGTATCTGCATTTTTACCGGACTTACTAAAATATACTTCACAATCATCATATGCCCTATTAACCTTTAATTCTTCGTTCACTTGCAGACCAATTTTATCTGCAACATGCATAATTAATTCCTTTTTATCTCCTTCACTTAAGAAGTCAGTTCCATAATCTGCTGCCATTTCAAGTTCAAAGGAGGAAATTTCTGAGCCCGTACTAACAAATGCTTCTAATATATTATGATTTGGCTTGAAAAGGGAATTCACTGCAATTTGCATAGCAACAGCAATCCATAAAACACCTATAATATATATAGTAACCTTAGATTTTTTCTTTAATAATATTTCTTTTATCTGTATCATATTTTTATTATTCATCCTAATTAGCCTCCTATTCCCTGTGATTGATATTCTTAATGATTAATATTCTTAATGAATCATATTCAATATAATTGGTATTAACTTACCTAAGTAGCTCATTACTAGTTATTTCTTTATATAGTATTTTGTCCTAATTTATTGTAATTATTCAATTTTCCTAACAAAGTAATCCAATAAACAGGACAAAAAAAAGAAAGCAGAAGGACTATTTTTCATAATCCAACTGCTTTCTTTATAAAATCATTACTCTTCTATTTTATTTATTCTTCTAATATGTCTTTCATCATTAGAGAATGGTGTATCAATAAATGTATCAACTATTTTAAGTGCAAGCCCTGGCCCTACAACCCTAGCTCCCATTGCTAAAACATTGGCATCATTATGCAATTTTGTAGCTTCTGCACTAAAACAATCATGACAAAGAGCAGCTCTAATTCCTTTTATCTTATTTGCTGCTATAGAAATACCAATTCCTGTTCCACAAATTAAAATACCATATTCTGCTTCCTTATTGTTAATCTTTTCAGCTACTTTTTTAGCATAATCTGGGTAGTCACAAGAATCCTTTGAATAAGATCCACAATCTATATATTCAATATTTCTTTCCTTTAAATGCGCCATTATTTCTTGTTTTAATTCATATCCACCATGATCACTACCAATTGCTATCATATGATGTCCTCCTCGTTAAGTTTATAAACTGTTTTCTTTACTAATCTAGCTAACTCTATATAACATTCCTCATAATCAATTAACGTACCACCATATGGATCCGTTACATCGCCACTCTCACCAACAAATTCTTTAATTGTATATACATTATCCTGAAAATCAAAAGTTTCTATAATACTTTTCTTCTGTTTTTCTGTCATCGTTAATACTAAAGTATCTTCATC
This sequence comes from Bacillota bacterium, assembly GCA_023387635.1. Classification (GTDB taxonomy): domain Bacteria; phylum Bacillota; class Clostridia; order Lachnospirales; family Lachnospiraceae; genus Anaerocolumna. The sequence continues at coordinate 4,310 of JAEWHU010000057.1, read as the reverse complement.
TAAATCACTAGGCTTTAAACCTCTTGATATATGTCCCTTTAACTCCAGATTATGGCTTTTTAACACAGTATCAGCCTTGGGGTTGGATGGTTCTGAAAACAGTACTACTAATCCTCTTGACATAACCTTTATATCACTATTTGTTTCTAAGCTTTTATAAATAGTTTCAGCCATAGGACTTCTACATGTATTACCTGTACATACAAAAATTACTTTTTCATATCGAATCATATATATTAGCCTCCATTCTGCCGATACACAATGTGAAATATGGTTTGTTACACCATTTCTATATGATAACCCGCAGCCTTTAATAGCCTATTCATAATGGCTTGTCCTAATCTACTACTTCGAAAACTTTCTGAATATATAAATTGAACTTCATCTTTGTCAAAATCTCTTAAAATTTCAAATAACCCTCTAGCAATTGTCTCTTCATCTTTTCTTGTTCCAATGGTTTTTACAATTCCTAGTGGATATTTATCAATTGTCTCGTCAGTTCCTATAACTCCAACAACGTATCCTTCTTCTATCTTCTTAGCAACATTTTTATTAATTGCTTCTAGAACCTTATCATCTTCACCTTCAAAAATGGTTAGTTCACCTTTTGGTGCGTAGTGTTTATATTTCATCCCAGGAGCTTTTGCAACTACATTCTCCATCGCAGTTGTTTTTAACACTGCTGGATCATATACCACTTCACCAACCACCTCTTTTAACATATCAAGAGTAATATACCCTGGTCGTAATATTGTTGGTATCTCACCTGTAACATCAACAATAGTTGATTCAAGACCAATAGAAACTTTATCACCATCAATAATCATATCTACAATTCCGCTTAAATCTTCTATAACATGCTCTGCCTTTGTGGGACTTGGCCTTCCAGAAACATTTGCGCTTGGTGCAGCTACATAAACCTTTGACTTTTTTATTAATTCATAGGCTATAGGGTGGGAAGGCATACGTATTGCCACTGTCTCAAGACCACCTGTTGTACCATATGGAACCTTATCACTCTTATTACAGATAAGAGTAAGAGGACCAGGCCAAAAAGCATTAGCTAATTTCATTCCAATCTCACTTACACCTGTGGTTAGCTCTTCTAGTGCTTTCATATCTGCTATATGAATTATTAATGGATTATCGGAGGGTCTTCCCTTTGCAGCATATATTTTCTTTGCCGCCAAAGGATTAAGACCGTTCGCCCCTAACCCATACACAGTTTCCGTAGGAAAAGCCACAAGACCATCATTTCTAAGTATCATTGCAGCTTCTTCCAACTCATTATCATTAAAATTCTTTGTATCTATTGTAACTATTTTCGTTATCATATAAGTAACCTTTACCTTCTAATGCATATCTTTAACATGGTTATTATAGCACTATACTTGTTTGATGTAAACTATCTTCCTGCTATGACAGTAGTAGTCTTTATGGATTCATTAATATAGGATAAAATACCAAGATGAATTGCCCATGCTAGCTTATCTTGGTATTCCTCATTAACTAATAAAGCAGATTCAGAATAATTAGAAAGATATCCGCATTCAACGATAACGATAGGACAATTTGTTTTTTTAAGCATGTAGTACGTATCATTAGATTTTGCTTCTCGCTTGTTTCCATCTTTTAAAGTTTCTTTTAGTTTGCTTTGGATTACTTCTGCAAATGTTTTACCCTCGGGAGATTTGGTATAATAAAACACTTGCGAACCTTTTATACTTTCCTGTGTAAAGCTATTTTGATGAACACTAATTGCAATGATAGCTTCACTGTTATTAATGGCGTCTACACGCCTTCTCATATCCGCAGCTTTTTTATTACTATCACCGTCCAAACCAAGATCAACATCTTCGGCACGTGTCATTACTACATTAATATCATTTTTTTCTAAATATTTTTTTAGTTTTAATGCAACCTGCAAGTTAATATCTTTTTCTAATGTTCCTGTTACTCCCACTTTTCCAGGATCTCTACCACCATGGCCAGGATCAATTGCTACCGTGATTTTATCAGTCCTACTCACATTACCACTAGTTGTTTGTTCTAAAAGATTTTTAGCTGGTTCAACAAATAATACAATTGCTAAACATACCATTAGTAGAAATAGAACATTAAAATAATTATTACTTTTTCCTCTATTATACCACATAGTAATATACCTGATTTTAATTTAATTATTATATTCTATGTCGTAAGTTATCACCCTATGAGTGCAAAATTATCAGCATAATTTCAGACTAATTTACATATTTAATAATAATATTCCATACACTTTCTTTTTCAAGCCCTAGCTTCCAGCCAGCAATTCCTTTTAGATCAGCTTCATCTATTAATTTTATTTTAGCTTCAATAGAGTCATCTTCTTCAAGCCACATCTTATATACTGCACCATCTTTTTCAAATTCACCATAATATTGACCTGTTTTTTCATCCCATACAGGCTCTACCCCGTTGTCTTTTAATACAGCCATACCATTTGACATACTATAAGCTTCTGAAGTTACTGTAATTGCACCATCTTCATTCACTTCTTTCCAAAGTCTTGTATAGAATGGAATACCCATAATTATTTTATCCTTTGGCGCCATAGCTAGGGTGTTTTTAATAGCATTATCCACAAATCCAATGGAAGATACAGAGCCACTTATTTCAGAACTACTGTGATGTTCATCATAAGCCATTATAATAACATAATCCGCCACAATTGCTTGTTCTTCAATATCATAATAAGCAGAGTAATTAGTTGGGACATAATTATCAATGGATAACACAATATTGTTACTCCTACATTTCACGGATAATTCACGAATAAATTGAATAAAGTGTTTTCCTGTCTCTAAGGATATTTTCTCAAAATCAATATTAATACCATCTAAATTATATTTTATAGCTTCAGCTATTAATTCATTTATAAGTTTTTCACGCCTAGAAGTATAAGATAAAACTTCATACATACTTATTTCTGTGTTAAAATCATCTACCAATGCCCATACTTCTATACCCATAGAATGAGCACGTTCTACGTAGCTCTCATCAGCTAAAGAACTAATGGTTCCTTCATTACTATTTACACTAAACCAGGTAGGTGATACTGTAGTAACCCCTTTAGTTTTTTCTAAAAGACCAATTAGATTATTATTCGCAGTCATATTAGTAACTTGATGCCATACTAAATTAATGTCACCTTCTTTTTTAATACTAACATATTCTGGAGCTATATAATCACTTTCTAATTTTTCATAATAGGACTCAGATACATATTTGTTTTTTACATAGCCAATAATCCCATCCTCCGTCATCACCTTACTAAATCCACCATCTACTACTTCACTAGTATCAACGTAAGTAAGCACTTGACCTACACTTAAATCAAGAATAATATCACTTTTTATACTTGCATCAACTCGTAGTACTGTTGGTTTTTTTACGGTTGAAAAAAGATATTCTGACCAATCATACTGAATTACAACACGATTAGGATTTTCATAAAATTCATATTTCATATCAGAATAAGTCTGAACAAAATCTAGGGCTACATATACTTCATCCCCTTTTGTCTTAACAATAGGAAAATTCATTGATTTCTTATTCTTATTTATATAATAATCTTTGCTTCCTACTTCCGCCTTCATGATTTCTGTAGGAGTAGTATAGATCAGTATATTCTCATTAGCATCCCAATATATTCTTTTATTAAACATTTCTACTACTGTTTCATAACCAAGATAAACAGTACCATCTTCATACAAACCTGTCTCACCATATATTCTATCCTGCATAATAACCATAACTTGTCCATTATCTACTTTATAATAATCACTAAGTTCCATTCTTTCCTTACTTGGAGTAAGTTTCTGTATAACAGCCACACTTATCACAATTAAAATTATAATCAAAGCAATACTAGTAGCTATAATTCCTTGCTTTGTCCTTTTGTCCATAGTTACCTCCTACTCTTACCTTTTATTATCTTTCATTATAGCAAGAAATATGATTAACGTCATTACATAAATCGATATTTTTACAAAAAACTCTTTTTTAATTTACAAAGTAACAAAATAATGCTGTATACGAATTAATTAGGTTCTCCTTTTTATAAGAAGTTTATACCTCTTTATCGATATACAGCATATTTATTCTTTTTCTTCTTCACTTCTTAAGCTTTTGCTATCTATATTTACTTACATCTTGAGGATACGGTAGATAGCCAAATTAGTTTAAAACCTTTACTTAAAAGCTCATTTCAATGAATATATATTAATCTAAAAATGTTTACTCACTATATGAGATGGATGCACTGTTAC
>JAEWHU010000369.1 GCA_023387635.1 Bacillota bacterium | reverse complement strand
CTCTTTTTTCAATTCTGTAATCCATAATAGTTCCACCTTCCAATTTTATTTTTATTACAAGGCGATTAAAGGATTTAAGCTCCATTCCAGAACGTTTTGCAACATTAGGAGTAACACCATGAAATCTAGTAAAAGCTTTGGTAAAACTTTCAGGAGATTCATATCCATATTTATAGGAAATATCTATAATTTTAGCATTGGATAGAATCAGTTCTTGGCCGGCCATGGAAAGTTTACGACATTTAATATATTCATTAGCAGTTATTCCTGTTAGCATACTAAATAGCCTATGAAAATGGTAATTTGACATGTAAATAGCGTTAGCAACATCTTCATAATTAATTGGTTCTAGTATATGTTCTTCCATATATTCAATTGCCTTTTGCATGCTTTGTATATAATCCATAATCTCACCTCGTGTTTTTATTGTAGTTGATGTATAAATTAATTTCCTAGTCAATCTTGTTATGATTTGTCTGAAAAATATTAATAAAAAAAGTATAGCATAAGTTTCATTAATTGTAATTAAATGAATATTCTAGAGCAATGATTTCATCCAAGTTCAGCAGATAATATTGACATAGGTTAAGTTTTCCATTACTATTTACCATATAAAATCTTATTCTTGGGTAGCAAGTATAAAGTTTATCAGCTAGTAACGAAGGGGACTGGGAATATCCGCTTTGAGTAAGATTTTATTATGGGATAAGTAGTTAGAAACTAGAAATTATCAAAGGTAGGAGGTATTAGAATGAATTTTGATGCAAGGTGGTTAGCAGATCCAACATGTTTTGAAGTAAACAGAATGCCAGCTCATTCAAATCATAAGTATTTTGCTGATATAGAAGAAGCAAAAAAGGGAGTTAGCTCTTTTACTCATTCCTTGAATGGTCTATGGAAATTTGCTTATTCAAGGAATTATGAAAGTGCAATAAAAGAGTTTTGGGAAGAGGATTATTGTTGTAAGGATTGGAACGACATTAAAGTGCCGGGACACATACAATTACAAGGATATGATAAACCTCAGTATGTGAACGTAATGTATCCATGGGATGGTCATGAGAGTATAAAACCAGGAGAAATTCCAACTAAATTTAATCCAGTAGCACATTATGTAAAATATTTTACCCTTCCAAAGAATTTGGAGAGAAAACCTGTGTTTATTTCTTTTGGTGGAGTGGAAAGTGGATTTTCTTTGTGGCTAAATGGTAATTTTGTAGGTTATAGTGAAGACTCCTTTACTACATCTGAATTTGAATTAACAGATTATCTAGTTGATGGTGAGAATAAGTTAACTGTTCAGGTTTATAAGTGGACCAGTGGAAGTTGGCTTGAGGATCAAGATTTTTGGAGATTTTCTGGTATTTTTAGAGATGTCTATCTTTATAGTGTACCAAATATCCATGTTTATGATATGTTTGTAAAAGCCAATCTGAACGATGAAATGAATGAAGGTAAATTAGAGATAGCCTTACATTTTATGAAAGAAAGAAGTGGAAGAATTGAGGCTACTCTTTATGATAAGGGAATATTACATACGACTTTACTTGGCGAAGAAGATGAAAGAGTGATTACTAAGATTGTAGCGGATATCAATAAGGATATGGTTGTATCTAGCGTAGTTAATAATCCAAACATGTGGAGTGCAGAAAGACCATATCTTTATGAACTTTACATAAAAATATTCAACGAGTCTGATGAGATAGAAGAGATTATACTTCAAAAAGTAGGATTTCGCCGTTTCGAATTAAAGAATGGATTAATGTTATTGAATGGTAAACGTATTGTATTTAAAGGTACCAATCGTCATGAGTTTAGCCATGTGAATGGCAGAGCTATCACAAAAGAAGAGATGTTGCTTGACATTAAAACTATGAAGCAAAATAATATTAATGCAGTTCGAACTTCTCATTATCCAAACAATCCTTTCTTCTATGATTTATGCGATGAATATGGATTGTACGTAATTGATGAAGCTAATTTAGAGACACATGGTACATGGGCAGCCCCAGAATGGGCAGGGGAAAATACTTTACCTGGTGATAAAGAAGAGTGGTTAGATGTTGTACTTGATCGTGCTAATTCAATGCTTCAACGAGATAAAAATCATCCATCTATTATTATATGGTCCTGCGGGAATGAAGCATATGGCGGGAAAAACATATTCCTAATGTCTGAATTATTCCGTACATATGATGACACTAGATTAGTTCATTATGAAGGAATCGTGCATGATAGAAGATATAATAAAACAAGTGATATAGAAAGTCAGATGTATTCAAAGATAGAATACATTAAAGAGTTTTTAAAAGAGAATAAGGAAAAACCATTTATCTGCTGCGAGTATACACATTCCATGGGTAATTCAAATGGTGCAATGCATAAGTATACTGATTTGACAGACACAGAACTTAGGTATCAAGGTGGTTTTATCTGGGACTATATAGACCAATCAATTTTAGCAAAAGATAGATATGGAAAAGAATATTATGCCTACGGTGGAGATTTCTCTGATAGACCTTGCGATTATAATTTCTGTACCAATGGTATTGTTTATTCCAACCGAGAAGTATCTCCTAAGATGCAAGAAGTAAAGTTTAATTATCAAAACATTACAATTCTACCAGGTAAAGAAGAGGTACATATCAAGAATAAAAACTTGTTTACTAATTTAGGAGAATATGATGGAATTGCTACATTAGCTAAAGATGGAGTTATTATTGACAAGCAATCTTTTCATGTAGATATGGAACCATTATCAGAACAAGTGGTTAAATTACCAATTGGTATAGGAACCACACCTGGTGAATATAGTGTTACAGTATCTTTTCATTTAAAACAGGATACACTATGGGCAAATGCTGGTCATGAAGTTGCATATGGACAGTTTGTTTATCAAGTTGAGGAAGAAATAAAAGTATGCATTGCTCCTGTAGAAGTGGTGGTGTGTGAAGCAAATATTGGAGTGAAGGGTTCAGATTTTCATGCTATTTTTAATAGGGGCGGGAAAGGTTTGGTATCTTATGAATATGGCGGGAAACAGCTATTATCGGAACCACCAAAACCTAATTTTTGGAGAGCGCCAATTGATAATGATGCAGGTAATCACATGACTGCACGTTTAGGTCAGTGGAAATTAGCTAGCCTTTATGGCAGAGTTAAAAATACTACTTGGGAAATAGAAGAGAATAGATTCATAATTCATTATAATTATGAATTACCAACACATCCAATATCAAAATGTATATTAAGTTATACGGTGCATGGAGATGGATTAGTAAAGGTATCCCTAGACTATACACCTGTGGATTCATTACCAGAGCTACCTGAATTTGGTGTTATTATGAAATTACCAGCGGATTATGATAATCTTACATGGTATGGATTAGGACCTGATGAAAACTATAGTGATAGAAACAAGGGCGCGAGACTAGGTATATATTCCAATAAAGTTATGGACAATATGGCTGGATATGTGAATCCTCAAGAATGTGGTAATAAAACAGGGGTTAGATATGCTAAATTAACGAATAGCTCTAACGCTGGAATCCTATTTACATGTAATGATAATGGTATACAGACAATTCCTAGTGAAGCTTTGTCGGTGGCAGGAAGAAAACTACCTATGGAATTATCTGCACTACCATATACACCTCATGAACTTGAGAATGCAATGCATGTATACGAGCTACCACCAGTTCATTATACTGTTGTGAAAGCATCATTAATGCAAATGGGTGTTGGTGGGGATGATAGCTGGGGCGCACCTACTCATGAAGAATATAGAATTAAGAATAAAGAAATGCATTTTGAATTCTCATTTAAAGGGATTTTATAAATATATTATATCTTCGCATATAGTAATTTTTATATATATGGATATTTAAATAATAATTAAATTTAATAAGAGATTTCAAATACCGTCAACTATTTATTGTGTTGGCGGTATTTATTTGGCTATGTCTCAAAAGTAGTCCACTAAGCTTAATGATATTGAGAAACATTATCAACAAGTCCGTTGCATTGTTAATCAAAACTTTGTTATCATATAGGTAATAGTTTAGAAAAGAGGAAGTACTAATGATAGATATTGAAGCTAAGAGAAATGATGAAAAGAAAGTAATTACTAAAATGATCAATTTGTATTGTAAGGGAAATAAACACAGTAGCTTAGGATTATGCAAGGATTGTGATGAATTACTCCAATATGCTATTCTACGTACTGATAAATGCCCTTTTATGGAAACAAAATCATTTTGTAATAATTGTAAAGTTCATTGTTATAAACCAGAAATGCGAGAAAAAATATCGAAAGTTATGAAATATTCTGGACGACGAATGCTATTTACAGATCCTATACTTACTATGAGACATATGTATTCCACTATCAAAGCTAAAAGAACAGAATCTAAGCAACAATAAAGAATGAAATATCACGTTTTAAATATGTATATATTAAACTTGTAAGATAATAACTTCTTACAAGTTTTTTTAGATTACAATAAAACATACCATCTTTTATGCAAGGAATTTTAGGTTCGCCCATCACACAAAATAACAAATCAGGTTAAAAACTGATACTTAATTCACCGGATATAATTTGTAATAAGACTGAACTTGTATTATAATATTATTAATTCTAATTTAGTTTTTTGCGAAACTTCTAAATTGTTAATATTTCATATGCGATTCATACAATTCCGGAGCGCAAGTTAAGCGGAATGAGCGCCCCCGCGGAGGAATTAGTATGAAGTGCATATGAAATTAGTATAAATAAAGAGTTTCGCAATTACCTAATTAATTCTAATTTGAAGAAAGGAGGTATCTTATGAAAGATAAAAAGTCCCTGTGCATCCCAATTATATTTTTTTTATCAGGTATAATTATAGGTTTTTTTATAGCTCCAATGAAAAACGGTATTGGTAATAATTGTGGAAATAATAATTATTATACTGGTGAGACAGATAAAGAGTCTGAAGAAGTATAAAAGTCAAAAGGGAATGGGAGGATGATGCATGATAAAGAATATAATGGAAACTATAGTTAGTAATAAGCTTGATGAGTTGGCTAGTAAGGTAACAATGTGTAATTGTCCAAAATGTAGAGATGATATTATGGCCTCTGCACTGAATAATTTGCCTCCTAAATATGTATCTTCAAATTCAGGTGAGCTATATGTAAAAGCATCTAACCTATCAAGTGCTGAAGTGAATGATGTCACTATTACTTTATTAAAAGCAATTAAAATTGTATCAGAAAATCCCAGGCATTAAGAAGTGGTATAGAATTCAATGAATTAATTTCGAATGTAATTAAAAATGGACTTATGATATCCAGTTTGTTTCACCAAATTAGAAAAGGAGTTATATATGTGTGGTAGATATTATGTTGATGACGATACCTCAAGAGAAATAAGGAAGATTCTTGAGCAACTTGATAGTAAGTATGAAAATAGTGGTAGAAAAACAAAAGAAATTTATCCTACTAATATAGCTCCTATTTTATTAGGGGAAAATAGTATTATTGAACCAGCACCCTCAATCTGGGGATTTCCTAATTACTATAATAAAGGGGTATTAATTAATGCTAGAGCGGAGACGGCGTTAGAGAAGAAAACATTTCGTGAAAGTGTTATGTTTAGACGTTGTGTTATCCCTTCTAGTGGATTTTACGAATGGGATGGAGAAAAAAACAAACATTTATTTCAAACGGAAGAGTCAGATATGCTATATATGGCAGGCATCTATAATATGTATCAAGGGGAGTGCCGTTTTGTTATCTTAACTACAGAAGCTAATGAATCTATGAGAGAAATACACCATCGTATGCCTGTGGTTTTAAACGAAGAGGATATAAATAACTGGGTGTTTGATAATAGTAGTGTTGGAAGAATTTTAACACAGATTCCACCAATGCTTAAGTATGCATGATAAGAGTTTCGCAATTACCAAAGTTAGAAAGAGTGAAAGGACATATCACATCTATTTACAGGTGTGATATGCAATGGGATTAATATGGATAAAAAGCAATATGATAATACAATTATGGAATTACGAGAAGTAATGAAAGGACATACAGACCTTTGTAATAGTGTGGAAAGTGGTGAACAAATGAAATTACCTCAACCACCATTAGAAAAACCTTGGTCTGGCGGTAAGCTTATTCCATTAACTAGGGAATTTGAGGGAGTTATAAAAAAGAGTAATATATTAGACATATTGAATGATAGAAAAAGTAGAAGAAATTACTCAGAAGAAGAATTAACATTAGAAGAATTAGCTTTTCTGTTATGGTCTACAGGGGGTGTTAAAAAAGTAATTGGTAGAGAAAAAAAAGCAACCATAAGAACAGTTCCATCTGCAGGAGCAAGACATCCTCTTGATACATATTTATTTATAAATCGTGTAAAGGGATTAGAACCTGGGTTGTATCATTATTTAGCGCTTGAACATAAATTAGAACACCTTGAGAGTAATAGTGACCAAGTGGATAGATTAACAGAAGCTTCCCATGGACAAACTTTTTTTGCAGGAGCAAGTGTTTCCTTTGTATGGACAGTAACTCCATATCGTACTGAATGGCGTTATACCATGAAATCACAAAAATATGCCTTACTTGATGCAGGACATGTATGTCAAAACCTTTATTTAGCTTGTGAAGCAATTGGATGTGGCACTTGTGCAATCGGTTCATATGAACAAGAACTTATGGATAATTTATTACACCTTGATTCAAGTCCATCTTCATCTGAAGATAATGAATTTGTAGTATATGCAGCTTGTGTTGGTAAGTTAAAAGATGAAGAAGTATAGAATAATTCATTTTAAAATATATGTTAGTAATATTTAAAAATCAGATAGTAATTAAAAAAGAATCATTATATTTTAAAATCAGATAATAATTAAAAAAGAATCATTATATTTTAAAATCAGATAGTAATATTAAAAAAGAATAATTATTATTTAAAATAAGGTAATTATAAAATAAAAGTAAATTATCTGATATAAATATTCTGATATAAATAACCTATAATAAAGATTATAGTTAACGTAAAATCAAATTTTATGTTGACTATAGTCTTTTTTTGTAGACATTAAGTATAAAATTCCACTTGAAAACAGAACATACATTCGATATAATAAAATAGAACATACATTCGAAAAAAAGTGCAAAAGGAGAGAGAAATGTATGGAGAATGTTATTTTTCATATAGATGTAAATTCTGCATTTTTAAGCTGGGAAGCTGTGTACCGAGTAAAATTTTTAGGCGATAAATTAGATTTAAGAACCATTCCTTCTGCAGTGGGTGGAGATGTAAAGAAAAGGCATGGGATTATACTTGCTAAGTCCATACCAACAAAACCATTTCGTATCCAGACAGGAGAATCTATTCGAGATGCTTTAATTAAGTGTCCAGAGCTTGTTCTAATTCCTCCACAATATGATTTATATGAAGCTTGCTCGAAAGCATTTATTAATATTTTAAAAGAATATTCCCCCTGTGTGGAGCAATATAGTATTGACGAAGCTTATTGTGATATGACAGGAACCCAGTATCTTTATGATTCACCAGTTAAAGTGGCACATGAGATTAAGGACCGTATTTATGAAGAACTTGGATTTAGCGTTAATATTGGAATATCTTCTAATAAGCTATTAGCAAAGATGGCATCAGATCTAAAGAAACCTAATATGGTGCATACCCTTTTCCCGCATGAGATAAAAGAGAAGATGTGGAGATTACCGGTGTCTGATTTGTTTTATGTAGGAAGGGCTACTACAAAGAAGCTTCATACCATGGGCGTTCATACCATTGGTGAGTTAGCTAATATGGATGTTCAGATATTACGATCTCATTTTAAAAAATATGGAGAGTTAATTTATGATTTTGCTAATGGAATAGATACTTCTTTTGTAACAGAAGTAGCGCCTGCCAATAAAGGCTATGGCAACTCAACCACAACTCCCTTTGATGTGGATAATGAAATGGCAGCAAAGCTCGTATTGCTTGCTCTAGCAGAAACCGTGGGTACTAGACTTCGTAATGATATGGTAGTGGCGAGTGTAGTAGCAGTAAGTATTGTAGATTGTGATTTTCATCATAGCTCTCATCAAATGACCTTATTTACCCCAACTAATATTACTAATGAAATTTATAGGGCAGCCTGTAAGTTGTTTGATGAAGCTTGGAATGGAATACCAATTAGGCATTTAGGAATTCATACAAGTAAGGTTACTAAGAACCCTAAGATGAGACAATTAACTTTATTCGATATGAATACATCTTATGAAAAGATGGAAAAACTTGATAAGGCCATTGATAGTATAAGATGTCGTTATGGTGTAGATTCTATTAAAAGAGCTTCTTTTGTGTCAAGCCCAATTTATCACATGAGCGGTGGAATTACACCGGATAAGAAAAAAATTAAGATATAACAATAAGATTAAGATATAAAAATTAGCCTGTCCTTAAAAACATAAATACATGTTTTTTAAGAGCAGGCTTACTTATTCATTATAATTATAAGATATAAAAATCATATTATTATAAAGCTTACAGTAAAATAGGGTTAGTCTTTTACTGTAATATGTGAATTAACTATGCTATTGAATTAACAGCTTTAGTTAAACGAGATACTTTTCTAGAAGAAGTATTTTTGTGGTATACTCCTTTAGTAGTAGCTTTGTCAATTTCAGAAATTGCAACAAGTAAAGATGCTTTAGCAAGTTCTTTGTCGCCAGCAGCAACAGCAGCTTCAACTTTCTTTACAACAGTTTTAACTTTAGATTTAATTGCTTTGTTTCTTAATGCTTTAGTTTCATTAACTAAGATTCTTTTCTTAGCAGATTTAATATTAGCCAAATTGGGCACCTCCAAAAGTGTTCTATATAATTTTTAATATAACTGTTACATCAGATCCGGACACGGACGTTCTAATGTAAACATACTATTATATAGTAGTATAAAGCAATTCGTATGTCAATACATATTTTGAAAAAATAAGTAGAAAATATAGGTGTGATAGGTGATAGAAGGCAAAAGTAAGGAAAGGAAATGGAATAAAATGAACAAGCTAGGAACTGGGAATATGATGAAATTAAGTTTGCCAAGAACAGATTTAGCTCTTGAAGTGAGAGAAAGCTTTGAAGAGGATAATGTTGAAATAAAGGGTGTTATTCTAAATGAGGATTATAATGAAAAAGATGATATTAAGATAACCACTGTAGAGATAAAAGATAAAAAAGGTGCAGATGCTATGGGAAAACCTATGGGCACATATATCACCATTGAAACAAAAAATCTTGGTAAGAATGATGGTGGATATAATGAACCAATAGCAGATGAAATAGCAAAATACATGAAAAAATTAATAGGAGATGTTGATAAAGCAGAAGTTCTTGTTGCTGGTCTTGGCAATAGAGAGGTAACGCCAGATGCATTAGGCCCTCAAGTAGTAGATAATTTATTTATTACAAGGCATTTAATCAATGAATTTGGACATGAATTTAAAGAAAAGCATAATTTAGGAAGTGTTAGTGCAATCGCTCCTGGGGTAATGGCGCAAACAGGAATGGAAACAAGTGAAATATTACGGGGGATTATAAAAGAGACAAATCCCAAAGTAGTTATAGTAATAGATGCATTAGCAGCTAGAAGTACAGCTAGGTTAAATACAACAATTCAACTTACGGATACAGGAATATCACCAGGTTCAGGAGTGGGTAATAATAGAAAATCTTTAAATAAAGAAAGTTTAGGTGTAGATGTAATTGCTCTTGGGGTTCCTACCGTAGTGGATGCTGCAACCATTGTTAATGACAGTTTAGAGCAGTTTATGTCTAAACAAGGATTTAAAGAGGAAGAAGTATACCAATTTATTAATGAAGTGAATGAAAATAGAATAGAGAATATGTTTGTAACTCCAAAGAATATAGATGAATCTATTAAGAGAATGAGTTTTACAATTTCTGAAGCAATTAATCAATGCTTTTCTTAATGTTTTTAGCATGTCTAAAAAAATTATGAAAAAATGGTTAATATGTTATCAATAATAAAATTAATGCATATGATAGATTATAGAATCTTATCCTGCGTAGTAGATAAAGAATGAGTAATGTAGCAAAGCGGACTAAGAATATCTACTTTGACCACAAGAAATAAAATTCATCAAATAAGCTTTAGTACACATATTTTGTGCTTTGCAAAGGAAGAAAGTTGCAAACTTTGCAAAGCGCATAAATGGCGGTGGAGTCAAAGTGAATTGAAAATCAATTCACTATGTAAATATTGTGCTGGCGCACAAATTCGCGGTGTGTAGGTAGATTGGAGATTAATATGAATAGGCATAAACATAATTTTACTAAGATATATCATATGGTTATATGGAGTATAATACTAGTATTAAGTTTAAACTTGTTAATTCAAAGTATAGAAGTTTTTGGTTTAGGTAATATGAATTATTCTAAAAAGACAGAAAGAACAGTTATTTCTTCTATATTAAATTATGTAACACGTACGAATATCCCAATTATAAAAATAATAACCAAAGACGAAGAGAAGGACAATAACTTTGTGTTAAATGAATTTGCTGGAATGTTCCCAATTAATCAATATGCGATGGATATAAATAGTTCAAAAATAGAACATTATATAAAAGATACGGATGAAAATTTATTATTTTTAAGTCAAAAACATAGTCGCTTGAATAATAATTATTACGTTTCTATGATATTAAGGGGAATACATAATGCAAGGTATAATGAGAATCTTGTTTTACTTGCTGAAATTGAGAATAGAGGAATATATTTTGGTAGTAGGGGAGGAACTGTTGCACTAGCAAACAACTTATCCGGTTTAATTCCAATTGATATTATAAATGGTGAAGTATATATGGAAGATGATTATCATAATAATAGTGGTAATGAAACAACAGAAACGATTAGTACAGGAAAAGGGGAATATTTTACTTTAAAGCAATTATTAAACAAACAATTTCTATATAATAATTTTTACATAAAAGACGAGGCCACTGCCATTGATGATTCTTTGTTTGATGCAGAATATATGCTAGGAAAAGATATGACCATAAAGACTACATCAGACAAACCTCAGATATTAATTTATCACACACACTCCCAAGAAGCATTTATTGATAGTAGAGAAGGGGTGAAGGAGGATTCCATTGTAGGTGCAGGAACATATTTAACTAAAATATTAGAAGAGAAATATGGGTATAATGTAATTCATGATACGAGTGAATATGATATCATGGAGGGGTATATAGAAAGAAATCTAGCATATAATCACGCTAGTGATGGAATATCACAAATATTAAAGGAAAATCCTAGTATAGAAGTTATTATAGATGTGCATAGAGATGGAAATGATAAAGGCATAAAAAGAGTAACTAATATTAACGGCAAAGATACTGCTCAGATTATGCTATTTAACGGATTATCAAGAAATCTAAAAGGTAAGATAGACTATCTTCCTAATAAGAATTTAAAGGCGAATCTAGCATTTAGTTTACAACTTCAACTCAAGGGAAGAGAAAAATTTCCAGGAGTTATGTACAAAAACTATCTACAAGCTTTACGCTATAATTTGCATTATAGAGAAAAAGCTATACTAGCTGAAGTTGGAACAAATTATAATACGGTTGGAGAAGTTATGAATTCTATGGAGTATTTGGCAGCAGTGTTGAATGATGTATTAGCAGGAGAATAGTTGCAGTAAAATATAAAATATTTTTTTGAATATATATATTAACAAAGTAGCTACTTCCAACTTAACTTGTACAGTTAATAGGGAAGTAGCTACTTTAATTTACTGATGAACCAACTGGACCACTTGATAATTATTCAACGAATCATATCATAAAATTGTTATTAGAATTCAAAGAAATGGACAATACTACAATTATTATTATACAAGGTTTCTAAGTGGTTGATACTCTTTTTCTTGTATATGGTAAAGCTCTATGCTATAATACAACAGAAAACAACTCACTTACGGAGGAATTTAAAA
>JAEWHU010000325.1 GCA_023387635.1 Bacillota bacterium | reverse complement strand
CGTAGGCTCTGTTGTTTCAGATGCATTTATACCAGCCAATGAAAAGGATAACAGTAACTTGGAGGTAAAAGCAAAAAGTTATGAATATGATTATGATAACCTATCTTATGATTTAATATGGAGTGACGAGTTTGATTACGAGGGATTACCAGATGAAACAAAATGGGATTATGATGTAGGTGGAAGTGGCTGGGGAAATAATGAGCTACAATATTATACAAAAGGAGATAATGCTTTCGTAAAAGATGGTAAATTAACCATTGAAGCAAGAAAAGAAAGCCATGAAGGTAAGGATTATACCTCATCTAGATTAGTGTCAAGAGGGAAAGGTGATTGGCTGTATGGTAAAATAGAAGTAAGTGCAAAACTACCATCTGGACTTGGCACTTGGCCTGCAATATGGATGCTACCCACGGACTGGGACTATGGTTCTTGGCCTGCTTCTGGTGAAATTGACATAATGGAACACGTGGGATATAATCAAAATACAGTACACGGATCGGTACATACCCAGTCTTATTATCATAGCATAAATACTCAAAAGACCGCAACAAAATACATAGAAGGAGTTAGTGAAGAATTTCATACCTATATGTTGGAGTGGTTACCAGATAAAATATTAGTTTATATTGATGGAGAAGTAATTTTTTCATTTGAACCAACCAAGTATAAGCCAAATCCTACCTATAAAGAATGGCCATTCGATAAAAGAATGCATCTTTTACTAAATATTGCAGTAGGTGGCAATTGGGGGGGAGCAAAAGGAATGGATGAAAGTATTTATCCTATTCAAATGGAAATAGACTATGTGAGGGTATATCAGAGTAAAGAAATTAATGAATTAATAAAAGAATGATAGATAACCCTGTAAAGAAGGGTAAACCCATAAAGATGGGTAAACCCATAAAGATGGGTTAGCAGTTATGAATAAAGAACTAAGAAGTACTAAAAATTACCCTTAAGAATAGGGCAGGTAGAATACAATATTGGAATGGAGAAATTATATGGTAACTATTAAGGATGTGGCAAAAGAATCAGGAGTAGCGATATCAACTGTTTCTAATGTACTAAACAACGTTGATGTTGTAAGTGAAGAAACAAGAAAAAGGGTTCTTGATGCAGTAGACAAGTTAAAATATGTTCCTAATATGAATGCAAAATTCTTAAAATCAAACAAAAAAAACACAATTGGTTTATTCTTACCAAGTATTCAGGGTGATTTTTATAAAACACTTATGCAAGCGGTTCATTTGCAATGTAAATTAAGTGGATATTTATTAAATATATATGTAAGTAACGAAAATACTAGTGAAGAAATATATAGTATGATTATTTCTTCGGGAGTAGAAGGCGCAATTGTGTTAAATGAAAGATTATCAGATGAATATATTGACCGTATTACATTAACTAAAATGCCTATTGTATTCATTGACAGAGAGTATGCTGGACAACATATGTCTAGTGTAATTATTGATAACGCAGAAGGTGCCATGTTAGCCACAGAATATTTAATAAAACAAGGACATAGAAGAATTGGATATATACATGGTATTTATAATTTTGATGATGAATTAAGATATAAAGCCTATGAAAGGGTTATGAAAAAATATGGGCTTCCTATAGATGAATCAGTAATTCTTAGAGGATATTTTGAGGAAGCAGTTGCTTATAGTGAAATGAGAGTTTTATTGCATAAAGGAACCGTATTACCTGATGCATTCTTTTGTGCCAATGATGAAATGGCTTGGGGATGTATTCGTGCTCTAACAGAGGTTGGCGTTAACGTTCCAGACGGGGTGAGTATAATTGGATTTGATGACAATACATTGGCATCTTATTATTCACCCGCAATTACAACAATTCACAGCCCTGTTGCTGAGTTAGGTAACTTAAGTGTAGTAGAATTGATTCGCTTAATTAAAGAAGAAGGCTCTGGTATGGGAGAGATTATGAAGTTATCACCTAATCTAGTAGTGAGAGATTCTTGTAAAATAAGAATATAATGAATCATTTATAACTCTTAAGTTTAATAAAGTACCTAGGTAATAAGATTCCAGATACTCTCATTGGATAATAATGGAGGATGTATGGAAAAGTATAGATTGCATGGGGAAACATATATAATAG
Source organism: Bacillota bacterium (assembly GCA_023387635.1). Lineage (GTDB taxonomy): Bacteria > Bacillota > Clostridia > Lachnospirales > Lachnospiraceae > Anaerocolumna. The sequence continues at coordinate 5,440 of JAEWHU010000325.1, read as the reverse complement.
ATGATTTTGACAAGGTGCCAGCATTTTCAAGCTTTTTGCCTGGTTTAGCTGGTATTAAAGGAATTCCAATTTGGGTGTTTTACACCAATAGAGGGCAGGGAGTTAACAGCTTTGGTATACATAATAAAAACAATGCCATTATGGAATTTAATCCAGCGAATACAGCATATGAAAATACTGCATTAAAAGGTTTTCGTACATTTATTAAAATACACAATTTAAATAGTAATGAATCAATTACTTCTAACAATTCTTCCTGGGATTATTATGAACCATTTCTTACAAGTGTTGGTGATGAAAAAAGAGCTTTTTACATTGATAAAAATAGTTTTACAATTGAGGAAGTTAACACGAAATACAACATAAAAGTTCAAATAAAGTACTATGTACTTCCAGAGGATAGAATTGGTGGGTTAGTTCGTAATGTTAAGATTACTAACTTGGCGGGTGATAATAGAAAGTTAGAAGTAGTGGATGGAATGTCTAAAATAATACCTTACGGAATTGCCAATGGTGAATATAAGGAAATGTCCAATCTTTTAAAGAGTTGGTCCGAGGTTAAGAATGGTGAAAACAACGTACCAGTCTATACTATGACTGCATCTAGTGATGACAATGCTGAAGTAAAAGAGATTGAAGGCGGTTATTTCTATCTTTCAGTAAGTAACAGTGAAGTTTTACCAGTTATATATGATAATGATTTAATTTTTGATTATGACACTTCACTTATAAATCCGGTTAACTTTCTAAAATATAGCGTTAAAGAATTAGTAAATAGTAAACAATGCTTTTATAATAAAGTACCTTGTGGATTTAGTTTAGTAGATAAGGAATTTCATGGGGAAGAAACTTATGAATTTAACTCTTTTGTTGGATACACCAATTCTGTAGAAGAAATAAATGATAGGTTAGCTGATATTATAAAAGAAGGTTTTTTTGTAAATAAGGAAAAATTAGCAGACAGACTAGTTTCTGAATTTACAAAAGACGTTAAAACAAGTACTAGTATGCCTGTTTTTGACCAATATATAGAACAGTGTTATTTAGATAATTTTTTAAGAGGTGGATATCCTTTTGTCTTTAACAAAGATACAAATCCTAGCATAGTTCATTTGTTTAGCAGAAAACATGGAGATCCAGAACGTGATTATAATTTCTTCTCCATTGCAGGAGAATTCTATTCCCAAGGGAATGGAAACTTTAGAGACGTGAATCAAAATAGAAGAAATGATGTATTTTTTAATAAAGATGTAGGAGATTTTAATATAAAAACATTTTTCCAATTAATACAATTAGATGGTTACAATCCACTAGAGGTTAGGCCAACTACTTTTGTAGTAAAAGAAGATAGGAAAGATGAAATAATTACATATATTAAGGAAAATACCCAAGGTGACATAAGTAAACTATTAGAACTTGTTAGGAAATCATATACACCTGGTCAGATTGCAAAAACCATAGGAACTTATCATATTGACACAAAAGGCAAAGAAGATGTTTTAACTACAAAGATTCTTGAATGTAGTGAACAGAAGATAGAAGCTGGTTTTGGAGAAGGCTATTGGAGTGACCACTTTGGATATAATATGGACTTAATTGAAGATTATTTAAAGATTTATCCTGATAGGTTAGAAGAATTACTATGGGATGATTCCTATGGTTATTATGATAGTCCTGTGGTTGTACTAGAAAGAAGTGAGAAATATGTATTGGCTAAAAAAGGTGTTAGACAATATGGTGCGTTAGTTCATGATGAAAGTAAATTATCTTGTCCTACCTATAATAAAGGTGGAACCAATTGGGTAAAAACAAGAGAAGGCAAGGAATTAAAGACTACCTTACTTGTAAAATTAGTGACATTAGCTCTTAATAAGTTTTCAAGCCTTGATCCATACGGAATTGGCGTAGAGATGGAGGGTGGAAAACCTGGATGGAATGATGCTATGAATGGATTGCCTGGATTATTTGGTAGTGGTATTAGTGAAACCATAGAATTACGCAGAATTCTAGATTTCTTATGCCAAACGCTAAATATTATATCAGGTAACAAAGAAGAAAATGACTTAAAATCTATTCAAGTATCTATACCAGTGGAAATATATGAGTTTTTAACTAGTACATACCAGGTATTACAGGAATTAAATTCAGCTAAAATAAATGATTTCACATATTGGGATAAAGTTTCTACCCTTAGAGAAGATTACCGTAAGAAAGTTAATTATGATGCAAATGGAGAGTGTTCCATATTATCAATAGAATCTTTGCAAGAAATACTTACTCATTTCCTTCATAAAGTAAGTGAGGGTATTGAAAAGGGAAAAACATACGGCGATGGTATTATTCCAACTTACTTTACTTACTATGTTACAAAATATGAAGAAGTATTAGATGAAGAGAACAATAGTGTTCTTAGTCATTATGGTCTTCCGAAAGTAATTGTGAAAGAATTTAGTATTAAACCACTTCCAGCGTTTCTAGAAGGGCCAGCAAGAATATTAAAGGTAACGGATACTATTGAGGAAGCAAGTAGAATACATGAAAAAGTAAAGAATAGTAATCTATATGATGAAAAACTTAAAATGTACAAAACATCAGTACCAATTGATGATATATCTTTTGAACATGGTAGAATCCGTGCTTTTACACCGGGCTGGTTAGAACGAGAAAGTGTATTTCTACATATGGAATATAAATATTTATATGGTTTGTTAAAAGCTTCTTTATATGATGAGTTTTTTAGTGAAATAAAACATACGTTTATACCTTTTCTTAATCCAAGTGAATATGGAAGAAGTATTTTAGAGAATTCCTCCTTTATTGCATCTAGTGTGAACCCAGACGAATCCATTCATAAAAGAGGTTACGTAGCTAGGTTAAGTGGTTCCACAGTAGAAGTACTATCTATGTGGATTGAAATGTTCATTGGAAAAAAAGTATTTACATATGATAATAATGAATTGGTGCTTCATTTATTACCGAACTTACCAAGGTGGATGTTCAATGATGAGAAGAAAGTTAGTTTTACTTTGTTTTCAAACTGCGAAGTAGTTTATCTAAATCCAAAATTAAAGAGTACCTATGGAGTAGATAAAGTAGAGGTAAAAGAAATTAAAATCGCCCAAACTGGTGAAGTAATAAAAGGCAATCAATTAGTTGGTGAACTAGCAAATAAGGTGCGTGATGGTAGGATTACAAAAATAATTGCAACTCTTATGTAAGATTTAGGAGAAGATAATGAAAAAAATTAAGGTAATAATATTACTTCTTCTCTATACAATCACTTGCATTACTTTTAGGAGAGTATATGCAAGTGATAAACAAATCGGACAGGATGAGAAAGGCCAGGAGAGTAAAATGGAGCGATTTTTAAAAGCGGATGGCAAAGTGTTACGAAACAATTATGGAAAAGGTGATGTGGTTACTCTTATAGGAACTAATGTTGGTGGGTGGCAGGTTATGGAAGGGTGGATGTGCCCTACCAATTCAAAAGACCAAATAACTACCATAGAAACACTAACAAATAGATTTTCAAAAGAAGTAGCAGATGAGTTAATTAAGGTATATGAAGACCATTGGTTTAAAGAAGAAGATTTTGATAATATTGCTAGCTTAAACTTTAATGTATTAAGATTGCCCATATCCTATTTGAATCTATTAGATGAGAATGGATTATTAAGAGAAGACACTCTAGCTACTTATGACTGGTTTGTTGCTGAATGTGAAAAAAGAGACATTTATGTGATTTTAGACTTACATGCAGCTCCTGGTTCTCAAAACGGAAAAGACCATTCAGGAGATACTTCTGGTTCTAAACTATATACAAGTAATGAATTCATGGATTTAACTGTTTCTTTGTGGGAACAATTAGCTACACACTACAAGGGTAATCCAACCATTGCTGGTTATGATTTATTGAATGAACCAGAAGGTACTAATGAGGAAAAGTCACCTTGGGGGAAAGTACAGATTCCTTTTTATGATAGGTTATATAAGGCTATTCGTGAGATTGATAAAGATCACATTATTATTCTAGAATCAATCTGGGAGCCAACAGATATGCCAGATCCTAGTGTATATGGTTGGGAAAATGTAATGTATGAATACCATTATTATGGATGGGATGGTATTGATGATGCGACGAAACAAAAAAGATTTACTAATTCAAAGGTTGAATTAACCAATAAAGCAAACTTTAATGTACCAGTTTTAATTGGTGAATTCACTTTATTCTCCAATCTATCTAGTTGGGTTCACGGGCTTAAGGTATACGATGAGAATGGATGGAGTTATACTACTTGGACATACAAAACTGTTGAATATGGTAATTGGGGTATCTACACAAGTAGAAAAAGTGATACCCCAGAGGTAAATATTTATACAGATTCATTGGAAGTTATAAAAGAAAAATGGAGTAAAGTAGATACAAAGACAAGTTTTCGTAAAAATACATATTTGTATGATGTTTTACGGGTTATGGCTGATAAAGAATTAGCTGAAAAAAATCCAAAAACATGGTATCAGAATTATACTACGGATATTACTTTTTATGGCAGTAAAGATGCACTAGTTAGTTTGGTTAAAGGAGAAGAAATTACTAAGGCACTAGGGGAACAGCATGTTATCAAATTAGAACTTTCAGAAAGTTCTCTAGTAAATAATTTCAGATATGCATATATCCCTCCAACCATTCGTAACACAGTAGATGCTACAGGTATGGACTATCTTATGTTTGATACTTTAGTTCGAAAAGGCATTCAATCCATGGATGTAATCCTTGTAGATAAGGATGGAGGTACATGGACTAGTAAAACCTCTAATTCTGTAACACCAATTACACACAGCTGGGAGAAACTTTTTGTAGATATTAGTAAAGCTACCATAGACAAATCTGCAATTGCTTATATAGGAATTGGCAATAGTGTAGCAGGTACATACTATATTAAAGATATATATTTTGGAGTATCCTATGCAAGTGATTTACCCACAGAAAGTGTAGCTGATATGAAAGAGAGTATGGGCGAGGAGATTTCTTCTCATAAATTTGATTTCATAAAAAGTGATGAAGTTGTTAGTAATAGGTCAAGAAAAAATCTCATTGCTTTTATAGTTGCAGCTATCTCTGTGGCAATTGGTGGATTTGTAGTCTTGATTAAGTTATTTCGTAAACCGAAAAAATAAGTGTTTATATATTTATGCAATAAAGCTTATAATATGAAGTTTAAAATTATATATAAAATAATTAATGTTCAATACATATTATTTCTAAAAGACGGGAGAAGAAGATGAAATTAATAACAACAAACTATAATGATTTAAAACGTAATACTATTATACAGGATATTGAAGAAAAATCCGGTGAATCGGCTGCAATGCAAGCGGTGAATATATATCCAGAGATTACATATCAAACATTCTTAGGTTTTGGTGGAGCAATTACAGA
>JAEWHU010000322.1 GCA_023387635.1 Bacillota bacterium | reverse complement strand
ACAATTCCAGAATACAAATGGGATTACATATACATTGTTTCCTATGATACAATACAATCGTCCTTAAACACTTCCTATCTACTCTTTTTCCTTTTAATGTTAATCGGATTTTTAATTTCTTGTATTCTTTTAAATATCACGATACGAAATATTACGATTCATTTTCAAAAACTAATTTGTAAAATGCAAACATTCCGAGGTTACGATTATGCGTTAGATACTACTAACGTTAATTATTCCTACGAGGAGAGAACTGATGAAATTGGTATATTACACCGTCAGTTCGATAGCATGGCTAAAGAGATTAAAGAACTAATTCAAGTAAGTTACGTGAAAGAGTTGCTAATGAAAGATGCTCAAATCAAAGCTTTAGAGACACAAATCAATCCACACTTTCTATATAATACCTTAGAGTCGATTAATTGGCGTGCAAAAGCTATTGGAGAACAGACGATATCTAACATGGTGGAATCCTTAGGAAATCTTCTTCGAATGACACTAAATGAAAAACTAGATCCTTTTACACTTGCTGAGGAACTTAAATTTGTCACATGTTATATGACTATACAAAAGATTCGCTTTGATGAGCATCTTCATTTTCACTTAAATATTGATGAAGGCGTTATGAATGCGCTTATTCCAAAACTTACGATTCAACCATTAATTGAAAATTCAATTCAGTATGCATTAGAAGAGATAACAGAAGATTGTCACATTTATGTATCTGCTTTAAGAATTGGAGACAACGTCAATATTTATGTCAAGAATAATGGTTCTCAATTTGAAGACAATCTATTAGAAAATCTAGCAGATAAGACAATAAAGCCCCATGGTCTAGGAATTGGACTTATTAATATTAACAACCGTTTAAAACTTACCTTTGGTGAAGCATACGGCCTTCATCTAAAAAATGAACAGGATATGGCAGTAGTTTGTATAACCATTCCATATCAACCTGTTACTTAAGATAAAGTATAACTGTATTAGGAGGCGTTACATGCTTAAATTAATTATTGTTGATGACGAAAAAATTATACGTGAAACAATTCATAACATCATTGATTGGAATACTATAAATATTGAAGTCATCGGATTATGTAAAAATGGGATTGAAGCTTATGATATGATATTAGATGAGTCCCCAGATATCATTCTAACTGATATTAAGATGCCAGGTCTGTCTGGCTTAGAATTAATCAAACGGGTATCTGAATTTGATAAGCAAATATCTTTTGTTATACTTTCTGGATATGGTGAATTCTCCTTAGCTGCTGAAGCAATGAAATATGGAATTAAACACTATTTATTAAAGCCTTGTAATGAATCTCAGATCATTGAAGTGATGACTGAGGTTACAAAGGACTGCTATGCCAAACGGGAACGTGCAACGTTAGAAGAACAATATAAACTCATGAACGATACGGTTATAGATAATGCACTTCGTAACTATTTACTAAGTTCTCTTCTTAATTCTATGGATTATAACGAGCTACTTTGTGATTATGAGCAATATATAGACTTTACAAATACAAGTTACCGTTTATATTACATTTATTATTTAGAAGAATGGAATTTAAATGAGTATTTAACAAAAGTCTATCATTATATCAAAAGAAGTCATAGTAATCTTACGATTTACCCACTGTATGTTAAAAACACATTGATGTTTTTCTTTGAAGATAAGCATGCAAATATAGAATCTTTTGATGAAGATCTGCGTCATATCTCCCTACATAATATGACCATTCCGTATGAAGTAAACCTTACAATCAAACAAAACTTAACAGAATTAATGAAGGAATTGACCTATCGTTTTAAACGTTACGAAGTTATTTATTACATCAATGGGTTGCACTTAATTCCTATGAAAACTTATGATACTCAATTACAGAATATGGAGAAATACGTAGAAGCATTATGTCAATCTTCTTCAATTGAGCAAACTACAAATATATTAGCTGAACTAAAAGAATACTTAACAGGTATTGACGATCTGTTCTTTTTAAAAACTATAATATCTAATTTAGTTCTTCGCCTTGCCAATCAATTGCATTGTGAGAATGAGGCTGATTTATCAGCATTTTTACTATTAATCAATGAGAACAAAGATGCTAGTACCATATGCAATACCTTTTTTGAAAAACTACCTACTTTTTTCCCAACCTGTACACCAAAACGTACCAAATACAAAGTATTTGTGGAAAAAACCATAGATTTCATAGAAGAGCATCTCTCCGATTCCACTCTTACCTTAAAATGGATTGCTGAGAATCACCTGTATATGAATGTTGATTATTTAAGCAAACAGTTTCTAAAAGAAACAGGATGCAAATTTTCTGCCTATCTTAATAATGCAAGAATAGAGCGGGCCAAAGTCCTATTGCTTGAACAAGGTATGGATCATATCTATGAGATTGCAGAAGAAGTCGGATGCGGTAACAATCCACAGTACTTTAGCCAACTCTTCAAACGCTACACTGGGGTATCTCCAAGTGTATACATAAAAGAGAATATGTAACTAAAAACACTTCTTTCCTCTATTGGTTTATAGAAAAAGAAGTATTTTTAACTGCCTAAATACTAGCTTTACGCTTACTTTTCTAAAGTTTCTTGCAACTGTCTGGCATAACAGATATAATAGAACAATAGCTATGATTCAATTAATATTTTTTCTACAAGAAAAGGAGAAACTACTATGGACATATTAGAATTAGCACTTTCAATGGAACTTGATTTAGAAAAATTTTATAAGGAACAAGCAGAACTAAACAAAGATAATAGTTTAAAGGTTGTATTTACAATGCTAGCAAAAGAAGAAGAAAATCATGCAAATATCTTAAAGGCTAATGCAGATAAACTTACCTTGGCTCTAGAGGACACTAATATTCTTTCTGAAGTACAATCAATCTTTAAAAGTATGGTTAATTTTACGTCTGATATAAAGGATATCCCAGATCAGTTGGATACATATCGGATGGCTTTAGAAAAGGAAGAAGAAAGTTTAAAGTTTTATCAGGATTTGTATGCTGATGTTTCAGATGAACAATCTAAAACAGTATTCCAATATTTAATTAAACAAGAAGACAAGCACTGTGTGATATTAGAGGAACTTGTAAAACTTCTTACAAGACCAGAAGAATGGATAGAATCCGCAGATTTTGGAATGAGAGAAGACTATTAATAAGATGCAACTTACCAAATAATGAATAAACGTACATATACATAAAAGCAAGTCGGTGTAATCCGACTTGCTTTTATTCAATCACTTCTGTTTAATTGAATTCATTACAAATCCACTTTTAGGATAAGTTGGTATTTTAGCCATATCATAGCTTAAATCCTGCTCTGGGACCATATATTCAATTTTATTAACAAGGAAATCTAATGTTACCTTCATAATTTCAATGGTAATACCCTCACCTGGGCAACGATGACCAGTTGACGGGTCTCCTCCTCCTTGGGGTATAAACCCGAAAGGATCCCCACTATAATCTTTAAATCTCTCAGGCTGAAAAGAAAAAGGGCTACTCCATATACGTGAATCGTGATTTATACCGTAAACATCAAGTATTACAAGTTCTCCCTTTTTAAATTCGTAATTGTTCCAATCAAAATTTTTCTTCACTTTTGCTCCTAAAAATGGGGTAAAAGGATAGAAGCGTCTAACCTCTTGCACAAACATTTCAAGTTTAGTACTATCTCCTGACATTAAATCGCTTTTATACTTAGGATAATCATATAATGCTAAAGCTGTAAATACAATATATGTTGAAATTGCAACAATTGGACGAAGTACATTAATAAGCTCTATAGCGCACATACTTGTATCCATTAAATTATTGTTAAGTTCTTTGTGAAATGCTATTGCATAGAGTGCAGTATCTTCTGGGGCAATTAGCCTTCCTATCCTGACATTTTCTATAACCGTCTTTATCCATTCTTCCGTTCTAGTTCTTGCTACTCTCCCCCGCCAGTGATTTGGCCCAACTGCTCCAAAAGAGTCTACCATAGCAGCAAAATCCTCTGCTCGGCTTGTAATCTCAGACTCAAGCAATGGTACACCAGCCCATAAACAAACTGATTTGCATAATATTTCCTTTGCTTCTTGAAATAGATTTACTTCCTTCATATTTTCCCATTTTGGTATAGCAGTTTTCCATTCTTCTTTGACAATCTTTATAAGACGGTTTTGGTTATCCAGCTTCATTATTGATAGGAATAGAGCTTTACGATGAAGGTGGGCTTTACCATCCATACCTTGAATTGCATTTTCTCCAAATAATGTTTTTTGTACTCTTTTGGGCATGACCCCCTTGCGTAAAAAATACTTTGGATTATAGAATATCATAGCAGCTTCTTTTCCTGTGATGCAAATTGCTTTCTGCCCAAGCAAGTGAGTCTCAAATACATCTGACAGAAGCAAGTCTGCCCTATTTTTAATAAATAAATATCCTTCCTGTGACAACGCGAGGGTATTGTCTATTCCTTTATCCTTAGGAATTTTGGTCTTTGGCATATTATTATCTTTTCCTTTCAATTTCAATAAACTAGGTAATTGAGATAAAATTATCTAAGATTTACTATTGCCAATGACATATAAATTATTCATTACCATTACAGAATTGATTTCATTCATGGAACAGCATATTCATCTATTATATAATAGAAATAACACTATACGAATGTGACAAAACATATGTGTATGGCATATGGTAAAGTAACATATTAATAAAAGGGATTTAAATAATGGACTCAAATATTTTTTGCGAAAAGGAAAATACTAACTATAATACATTAGAAAGTGACATTGTCTGTGATTATTCAAATAACCCTAATGTAATAAAAGGGAGCCCTCAAAGAAACTTAACACAAAAAAATCCTATGATAAAACCTAGATTCTCATTAAAACCAATCAGTGGAACTGTAACAAATGTGGTAGCTGTTTATCATAACAATCAACCTAACTGTATCTCTCACTATTATCTAACAATAATGACAAATGAACAACAAGAAGTACATTTTATCCTTTCATCTGACACCTATTTTGTAGATTGTTTTTTTCAATTGAATGGAGTAAATGTAATAGGATTCTACGATGAGATGGCTCCTATGCCAGCTATTTATCCTCCTCAGTATCAAATTAAAGTAATAGCTCTAGACTTACCTGAACGTTTTGTAAAAGCAGACCACTTTGATTGTTATTTGGAAAGTTCAGATAATCAATTGCAACTAATCATATCAAATAATACGTATATTATTAATGAAGATGGAAAACTATACTGCGATAATATATCGAATAAATACATGGTTGTTCTATACAGTAAGGTAACACAAGGTATGCCCATGGTAACAACTCCAAATGTAATTATTGTGTTACACTAATATAAAAGAGACCTTAATTGGCAATGTTATTTAGTTAAGAATAACTCTAGAGTAGAGTATGTAGAAATACATACCCTGCTCTTTTTTTTGCAATGAAATCAAAATAACACTTGACAAATAGATAAAAATGCGCCCATGCTGGGCGCACAATACGGGGACTGTCTCACCACATTTGTGAGACAGCCCCCGTACTTTATGGTGCGTTTATTTTGTTGGATTCAGCTGTACAGGCCTGCTCTTGGCTATATCGACTTCGCCCTCACTATAGAGAACGTAAGCCCAATAAGTTTTCCCATTGGTCAATCCCTTGATATGCACGCCATTTGCATTGTAGTTGACGTCATTGTATATATTATATGAGCCTTGTTCATCCGACTCAGAGAGATATACAGTGTAGCCCTTGCCGTTTGCGGACTTTATGGCAAAGTTGATGTCAGCCTGGCCGTTCTTGTTGTTAACCTTACTGGTTGGAATGTTTATATAGACCGAAAGATTGCTTATTGCACGCACAAGAGCAGCTAACGCGCTATCAACTTCTAATTGAGTAGCGTCAGAATTTTTGCTCACTTCAATTGCATCACTTAAAGCAACTAAAAACTCTTCTTTTCCTACGTTATAATCTTCTACAATAATTTGTTTTGCATTATTTATTGCCTCTAAGAGAGCAGTTTTGTTAACGTCTGCAACCACACCAGCAATTAGCTCAACTATACCCCAATTAGAGCCATTTGCGTAAGATACGCCAGAAGTGTCACTCCACATTGTAACACATTTGCGAGAGCCGCTAGCGTTTGCATCATTTATTTGTGAGTCAAACCCAATTTTGTCGCCTAAGCTAGGTTTATGAAATTGGAAAGGTATTTTAAGCTCTACCATATAGCCGCCAGGTATAATGCTTACAAAAGACTCAAAACCGTTTTTCGAAGTCGTGCCTCCAAGATTAAATGTTACATAGTTTTCGTAGTTAATACGATATTGACCCATGCCATTAATATACGAGGAGGATTTACAGTTAGTTTCGTCCAAGTATATTTCCACGGAATCTTGTTCGTAAGCATTTGCGTTTGCTTTGTTAAGGATTGAATCCATTACTTTTGCTTGTACATAAAGATTTTCTTCATCCCAAAGAACTTTTGTTGTGCCGGTTGCTCCTGTTGCTCCGTCTAAAAATCTTTCCATAAGAAGAGCTTCAGTAGTTGCCCAAAGAGCATCTTCAGTTGTACCACCTATTGCAGGTGTGCCGTATGCAGCAGTGCTTGTTAAAAGATCTGTTGGAAGTTCATGACCAGAGTCATATTTTCTAATAAACGCATCTGGGTCCGCAATTGCATAATACGAAAGTTTCGTATTATAATTTGCGTCGAAAATGAGGCAACGATCATTTGGACGCCAGCTATGTTCGTCGTCTAGACCCCAAAATGTAACACGTTCAATACTATCACTATATTTTTTTAATATTTGGAATAATTTCGCATAATAAAGACCTTGTTTTATTTCGTCTTCAAGAGAAAGTCTCTCGCCTCGCGTGTAACCTTTAACACCAACGTCAAGTTCGGTAATGCTTATAACGCAACCTGTTGTTATATATTTTTTAATTGCGTTTTCAACGTTTTCTAAACTTGTGTCTGTAGTGTCATGTTCTTGCATTCCGATGCCTTCAATCAATAATCTTCCAGCAGCTTCGGGATGCTCTGCTGCGTATCTTTTATTAACAGCATTAACCATGTTAACAACCATGGTAGATTGGTTAGGGTCATCCATGCCGTAATCGTTGTAATATAAGATTGCAACAGGATCTGCAAGACGCGCGTAAAGGAACGCATCGTATACATAATCCCAAGGGTTTACGCCTGCCGGTGCTTGATTAGAGTAAGATAAATACCATGGTGAGTTCCATTGTGGGCTAGCGTAAATATGACCTTGTGTATGAACGCCCCAATTTTCTTCAGTCATTTCCTGTCTGCCATTTCTTCTAACTGCTTCATTTAGAACGTCCCAAGAATATACCTCAGGTGTGCCTTCTTTATTATAATGTCCAGCAACAGTGCTTATAAATTTTTCAAGATTTGCATTTGCTTCTGCATATGTTTTATAACGTGCAGTTGTATCTTCACGGTTGCCCGATGCCATATTCAACCAGTTTGGTGATTGACCATGCCAAGCGAGTGTATGGCCGATTAATTTTATCCCGTCTTGTGCCATAGTTTCAATATATGGATCAACATTAAATGATGGCGGTGTAGTTGGCACATCGTAACTAGTTCCGTTACCCCACATCGCATCAGGTTTCATAGAGTTTTCAAAAGTCATTGCGTTGTAGTGATGTTTAAATATGTCGTAACGTTGTTTTGCATTAGCACCAGTACCAAAATCCGATGGATTGATTATATTTCCTATAAGGAAATAATCTTCGTATATATCTTTTAAAGGTTTAACGTCCAAAGCATACTCGCCTGTAAACGGCTCTACAATTGGTGCATCGGAAATGGAGGCTTCAGAGACAATTGAAGTATTTGCACTAGATCCGCCAATTTTTGTGGATCCGTTTTCAAAATCTTCAAAATATACCACTTCGCCTGTTTCGGAGTTAGTAATACTAAAATCATCAATATAAAATTTTACCGATACGTCTGAGTTTGAAAAACTGCCACTTTTAGTTATTTGTATATCGTGTAATTTTTCAAGTAAAGTTGCATCAAAAACACCAGACACTTCGCGCCATTCTTTCACCTCTGGTGTATTAAAATTAGTTTCTATTATATGTTCCCACGTTTGTGAGTGTTGAACTAAAATTCCACATTCTACATCGGGAGTATATAATTTCATTGAGAAATTGTATGCTTTTCCCAGCTCTAAACCAATCGCAACGGCAGAAACTGAAGCACCTTCCCATTGGTTTACGCCAGTAACAACCCTTAAAATATTGTTACCGTCGATTGGTTCTGGTATTACAGCCTCGACATATGGGTCTGCAACAACAGAAATTGTAGAGCTACCTTTTGAAAATTTATTTGAAGCACCTTCAAAATCCTCAAAAAATTTAATTTCGCCACTTAGAGAGTCAACAACTTTAAAATTGTCTATGAATAGAGTAGCAATTACACTATCATAATTGCCGCCGTCACCCATTTTCACGATAGAAATGTTAAAATCTTCCAACTTTGTGTCTTCAGGAAGTGCAATTTTGCCACTCATTGAATGCCATTGCTTGTTTTCTTGATTAAAAGCATTTGCATTTGCGCTCATTACCCAAGTATATTTAGCAGTTTGTGCTACAACACCAACCGGTACATTAGGTGTGAATACGTCCATAGAAAAATCATAGCTGTGTCCCGCTACAAGACCTAAGTTTGCCGCAGTAATAGTTACGCCTTCCCATTGGTTTACGCCCGTAACAACCTTTAAACATTTGTTAGAAGAGTCCTGTGCGTATATATTATTTGAAACGAGAGTAAATAAAAGTGTAAATGTGCAGATCAGCGAAACTAATCGTTTGAAAACTGATTTTTTTGACATAGATTGGCCCCTTTCATAAAAAATATTTTGATATAAAAAACGTCCTTTCTTTCAGCTAACACCTCTTTAAACAGAAAGTCGGAATGAAAAATAAAAATACCCGCCGCAGAGCGCCAGGGTATTAAGATACCAGCTCGCTACTCTCACATAACGCGGCAAAGCATCGGGGAATTGAACCCGTAGAGATTAAAATACCTACATTCCAGTTAATCACTCCTTTCTTAAACTTTTATATTCGAAAAAACTTTTTATCTTTTCATATATAACTTTTTAACAAAAATATACTTATTATGTATATATGTGCATCATAATAGATTTTTAAGCCTATGTCAAGAATTTAATTGTAAAAATTTAGAAATGATTTAATATAATTTTGTTTATGTTCTTAACGTTAGTCACAGTGTTGCATTCTGCATCAGACCACAGCATCTGCCTTCCTGAATTTGATATTACGGGGCTCAATCGCTTCAACCTATCGGCTTTCGGCCTACCTTTTGCCAAATTGTTTAATCTATTAGCGAAAAAAGCTTCCCTCCTTGGCAATTGATTTTATTGCAGAAAAAAAGAGCAGGGTATGTATTTCTACATACTCTACTCTTGAGTCATTCTTAACTAAATGACATTGCCTTAATTGGTCTCTTTCAATTTTTTATAATCCTATTAAAAGTATCTATATCTAAATTTAAAAATTCATTATATATCACTAACTACCTCATTAACCAAGCATCATTCTGTCAGAAAGTTCTTCTTTAAAAGTAATTTTATTAAATTCTTCAACAAGTGCTTGTTTAGTCAATCCACTTTTTTCTTTTTCACCTATATCAAGAATAGCTTCCCCTCTATGCATCATAAGAAGCCTATTCCCATATTCTATTGCATGACTTAGATTATGGGTTATCATAATTGCTGTAATCTTTTTTTCTTTAATAATAGTATTAGTAAGATTTATAATTCTTTCTGAGGTTTTTGGGTCTAAGGCTGCTGTATGTTCATCTAGCAGTAATATCTTTGGTGTATTTAAGGTAGCCATTAATAAAGAAAGTGCTTGCCTTTGTCCTCCAGATAACATTCCTACCTTTGTGTTAATCTTATCTTCAAGACCTAGATTCAAAGTGGAAAGATGATACTTAAATTCCTCTATCTTAATTTTATTAATTCCTAGAGAAAGTCCAAACCTACTCCCCTTATTCTCTGCCATAGATAAGTTTTCCAATATAGTCATGGATGGTGATGTTCCCTTAGTTGGATCTTGGAATACCCTACTTATGAATTTTGATCTTTTATGTTCTTTCAAATTAGTTATGTCTTTTCCCTCTAAATAAATCTCTCCTGAATCTAACTCTAACGCACCAGATATTATATTTAAGAGAGTGGATTTTCCTGCTCCATTGCTACCAACAATAGTTATAAAATCTCCTGTCATTATCTCTAAATTAAAATTATCAAATATAATTGTTTCATTAACTGTTCTATGATTAAAACCTTTACATATTGAATCTATCTTAAGCATTACGTCTTCCCTCCCTTTTGAAAGAGACTTTTAGATTATTTACTACATTATTGTTATTCATTATTATGGCAATAACAACTATTATTGATGTAATTAGTTTTAAATCTGTTGGTGGGAATCCTAAATATATAGCAAATCCAACACTTAATTTATAGAAAAATGCACCTATTATAACAACCGTAGTTCCTTTTAAAATCCTAACTCTCCTAAATACAGATTGTCCAAGTATTATGGAGGCTAATGCAATAACTATAAATCCTGTTCCCATAGTTATATCTGAAAATCCTTGATGTTGTGCCATAATTGCTCCACTTAAAGCTACAAGTCCATTGGATATCATAAGACCTGCTATTTTAATCGTTCCTTTATTTACTCCAAGGGAAGTAACTAATGTATCATTATCTCCTGTTGCTTTTAAAATAAAACCAAACTTAGTTTTAAATAAATAATCCAATAATAACTTAACAAATAAAACGATTACCCCTAAGACAATAAGCTTAGATACATTGCTTATAAATATATTTTTCATATTAAACATTGGAATATTTGCTTTTCCCATGATTCTTAAATTGATTGAGTACAATCCAATCATTACCAATATTCCGGATAAAAGATTGGTTATTTTATACTTAACATGTAATATTCCTGTAACTAAACCACCAATGGCTCCTCCAATGAATGCCATTATAAGCGTCATAAAAGGATCCATCCCATTAATTATAAGTGCTCCAGTAATTGCAGCACCTAAACTAAATGTTCCATCAACAGATAAATCAGGAAAGTCTAATATTGTGTACGTTATGTATACTCCTAGAGCTCCGATTGCAAATATTAGTCCCTGTTCTAAAACTCCTAATAAGAAGGTCATATTACTCACCACCTTTTACAAGTTTAGCTCTACTCATTATTTCATCATCAATGGTTATAGAAAGCTTGTTAAGAGTATCTTCATTAATAACTACTTCTGTATCATCTAAAGGTTTTACAGATAATTCTGTAATGTCTTGACCATTTAATACTTCTACTGCCATAATACCAGCTTCATATCCTAATTGTTTATAATTAATTCCATCCGTTATTAGAGCTCCACCATTCACATGTGCTTCTTCTGCACCAATGATTGGTACTTTCTTATCAATTGCTTTATTGGCTATAATAGCCATGGAAGATGCTACTAAGTTATCAGTTGGTGTATATAATACATCAACATCATCTAAGATAGAATCTAAACTCTGGCTTATATCGTTAACACTACTAATTCCTATTGTAATGACTTCAATATTGTTTTTGTTCGCTAATTCCTTTAAATTACCTACTTGAATCTCAGAATTCACCTCACTGGTATTGTATATCACCCCTATGGTTTTTACATCTTTAACAATATCTTGTATGAGTTTTAATTGTTTATCTAATGGTACAGCATCACTAGTTCCTGCTACATTTGTTCCTGATTTTTCCTGTGTTTTTACAAGACCTGCTTGTAGTGCATCTGTTACCGCTGTTGTTATAATTGGAATACTCTTAGTTGTATTATAAGCTACCTGTGCTGCAGGCGTTCCAATTGCAAATATTAAGTTCTTTTTATCTGAAATAAAACTTTGTGAAATCATCTGTGACGTAGCAATATCACCTTCTGCATTTTGTAATTCTAAATTAAGGTTTTCTCCTTCTATAAATCCCTTGGAATTTAAAGCTTCTATAAATCCTTCTCTAGCTAAATCAAGTGCTGGGTGAGATGCTATTTGAGATATTCCTATAGTCACTGTATCACCTTGTGATATAGAATTTCCTTTACCCTTAGAACAAGCTGATAATAAAGATATGCCTACTAACATTGATACTACTAAAAATCTCTTTTTTGCTACCATACTACTATCCTCCATATAATGTTTGCTTTTTTATATATTAAAACAGAGTTTAGATAGTATGTATTGCTATAGGCTTTATAGATATAAATATTTTAAAATAAAAAAAGCCTCCACAAAGTTATATGGAGGAAATTCCTCCACAAGGTTAGATGGAGGGAAATTCCTCCACTTAGTGTGGAAGCAAATTCCTTATTTATTAACTAAAAAGTTCTTAACTTTAAAAGCTATTTCTCCTACTTGTACTACTTTGCTACTAATTTTAAATTACTCTTCTACAATTTCAGTGAACTCTATTCATAATTAACTTCGACTTACTACACTTCTAATTCACTAAATATACTACTAAACTACCGTTCTACTATTTTTACTGTTTTCTACTATGATAATCTAGATTATCAATGATATAAATATCATTACTACTAAGTTATTAACAAAGTGAATTATACATAGAATAACTACCTTTGTCAAATATATAATTTATATATTTGGTATGGATCTATGTCCAATCCCAATAACCACTTCATTTAGATGAAGTAATCCAATACTTAAGAAAATGCTTACACTAATATGTTCTCCATATCTTGCAATGCCAATTTTACCACCGACATTAAGTCCATTTGCCTTTTCAGAAACTTGCAGAATAGCCTCTCTTGTAGCTCCAATTACTGCACCATCATGAACATGTGAATCTTTAATTATTCCTGTTCTTTTTGATGCAACTAAAGCTCGTTCTATTATTTTTGAAATAGATGCATTTAAGTTTCCCCCAATGTCCACTCCAACTGCTAAAACGTCATTTTTTTTATATTCTTCAATCAGTATTTTTTCTTCTTCTCTTGACGATACCGCAATTTTAATGGATGCTTTTGCTATATCTACGCTGTTTTTTTCTATCATAAGTAACCTCCTAAATAAGCTCTATATATCATAAATTTATAATCTTAAAAAATCTAAAGTTCATATAATTTATAATCTTTAACCTATTATATCACTAATTTCTATTTTAATATAGACAATAAATAATACTAGCTAATAGAAAACCCGCCTAAACTTTTATTTACGCGGGTTTGTTGTTAGCAACCATAATCAAACTATATATATTTTGCAGTTAGTGATTCCTTACAATTACGTAATTCCTGTGGTGTTCCTTCGAATATTACCTCTCCACCTTTTATTCCACCATCTGGTCCCATATCAATAATCCAGTCTGCTCTCTTAATTACATCAATATTATGCTCAATGATAATAACTGTATTTCCCCTATCTACAATGCCCTCAATTATATTGATGAATTTTTCAATGTCAGCCATATGAAGTCCTGTTGTAGGTTCATCTAGTATATATATGGAACTTTCATTGTGTAACTGGCTGGCAAGTTTTAATCTTTGGCATTCTCCTCCTGATAATGTATCAAGTGTTTGTCCCAAGGTTAAATATCCAATTCCCAT
>JAEWHU010000255.1 GCA_023387635.1 Bacillota bacterium | reverse complement strand
AAAAATACACTGTATGCTATCCTTATAGGTAACAATCAGTGTATTTTTTATTTTCTAATTTTATTATATTGTAATTTGTACCATTTTACTTCTATATATTAATCAATCCTATATCTACTGCTTTTTGCCTTAAATCTTCTCTAAATTTTGGATGCGCAATATTAATTAAACGCTCCACTCGCTCTCTTACATTGGTGCCTTTTAGTGCTGCTACTCCATATTCGGTTACGATATAGTCAACATCATTTCTTGAGAGACTAACAATAGCACCTTGTTTTAACATAGGTACAATCTTAGATGTTTCTTCTCTCTCTCCGGTCTCTTTATTTTTTACCATTGCCGTTGAGTAAAGAGCAATAAAAGAACGTCCATTTATAGCTTTTTGTGCACCTATGGCAGTATCAGCTTGACCACCTGTTCCGCTAAATTGCACTGGTCCAATGGACTCGGAGCAACATTGTCCGGTTAAATCAATTTCAATGGTTGTGTTAATGGATACCATATTATCATTTTTAGCGATTGTGTCTGGATTATTTACGTAATGACAATCTAATACAAGAACCGATGGATTGTCATCTAGAAATTCATACAATTCTTTGTTACCAAGTGCAAAGGTACAAACAATTTTACCAGGATGTAATGTTTTACGATTCCCTGTAACAACTCCATTTTTAATCAACTTAACTAAACCAGATGTTAACATTTCAGTATGTATCCCAAGCTCTTTTTTATCATATAGAGCATTTGCAACAGCATTTGGAATACCACCTATTCCAAGTTGTATACAGTCTCCATCATGAATCATATCTGCAATATATTTACCAATAGTCTGATCTTTTTCACTAATAACAACATCTTGTAAGACCGGTACTTCATGATCTGTTTCGATTAAATAGTCTACCTTTGACATATGTATTTCAACATCACCAAAAGTTCTTGGATAGTTTGGATTTATCTCTAAAATAACTATCTCCGCTTCATCTATCATTCGTCTCTCATAGGTATTACTTACAGATAAAGACAAAAATCCGTGCTTATCTGGCATAGATGCGCTACCAACATAGATAGTTGGTTTTACATGCACTAATCTTTTCACACCTGCTAAATGAAGATGATTTGGTATAAATGATACGTTACCATTAAAATGTGCATTTCTAAGAGCAGAGGAGTAAAACCATCCGTCAATATGAAAAGTTTTTTTATACTCTGAGTTTAAAAACTCACCATTTGACATAGGCAAACAATTGGTTATAGATACGTTCTCAACTCTTCCAGCAATTGTATGTAGATTTTTCATAAAAAGTTGTGCTTCTGCAGCACCTAAACCTGTTACTATAATATCATTTGACTTTACTAAATTAAGTGCATCCTTGATTGAAATAAGCTTGTCTTTAAAATCCATAATATAATATGCCTTTCCTAGATTACTTCTTTTATTACCCCAATAACTCTAGTATAACACTTAATGTAAAATATAGCCAATATTTTTTATGTATTCCCTATACAGCAAATAGGATTGCACTTATATAATATAGATAATTGTTCTATAAATTCTTAATTAATTCTAATATAGGGGGAATATGCATAAAACAGCCTTGAATACGATAGCATATATCTCCACTACTAACCTCCATAGTTTCTACAGGTATTTTATCTAGAGATTCTTCTACCCTTTCTTTTGATAATCCACTTTGTTTAACAACCTCCTCCAATGATGCTATGATATTAATAAACGAAAATAGAATCTAGTTTGCCAATTTATATTGTATTTGCTATACTAAAAAGAACACATATTAAAACATTAATCTTATATAGGTGATTGTATGCATGAAGTAAAAGCAAAAGGAATATTATCAAGTTCAAATGGAATGAATATTTACAGAGGATGCACCCACGGATGCATCTATTGTGATGCAAGAAGCAATTGCTATCAGATGAAACATCAATTTGAAGATATTGAAATTAAAATAAATGCACCAGAATTATTAGAGGATATTTTAAGAAGAAAACGTAATAAATGTATGGTTGGAACAGGTGCTATGAGTGATCCTTATATACACTTAGAAGACAAATTATCTCTAACTAGAAGATGTTTAGAAATAATTCATGATACTGGACATGGCCTTGCAATTCAAACAAAATCAACTAGAATCTTAAGGGACCTTGATTTACTAGTTGCTATTAATAAAAAAACAAAATGTGTTGTTCAAATGACACTTACAACCTATGATGAGGACCTTTGTAGAATTCTTGAACCAAATGTAAGTACAACAAAAGAACGGTTTGAAGCATTAAAGATATTTAGAGATAATGGAATACCAACTATTGTTTGGCTTTGCCCTACTCTCCCTTTTATTAATGATTCTTATGACAATATTAAAGGTATCTTAGATTACTGTGTGGAAGCAAAAGTACATGGAATACTATGCTTTAATATTGGATTAACTTTAAGAGAAGGAAATAGAGAATATTTTTATGCTAAGTTAGATAAACACTTCCCTGGAATGAAAGAAAAATATATCAAGAATTATGGCAACTCCTATGAACTTCTTAGCCCTAATCATAAAGAGCTTTACCCGTTAGTAAAAGAAACCTGTAAGAATCATAATATGATATTTGGTCCTGAAGTATGCTTTTCCTATATGCATCAATTCGAAGAGAAAACAAGCTATGAGCAATTATCTTTTCCATGGTTGTAAATCAATAAAAAAGTTCTAAAATCTCTAAATGCTAGATTTTAGAACTTTTTTCACGGGTAAAATGAGCCATCAGATAGCGTTCTGTCAGATATGTTTATATCCTTATAATTCTTATCTCTCCCATATCAATTCCACTCTCACCAAAGAACAGTTTTATATAATTATCATTTGCTACAGATACTACAAATTCTACTTCTCTTTGTACCCACTGGCCTTTCGTACCATTGATACTAATAGTACCAACAATATGATTATTAACAAACACAGTGACTGGCATCTGTGCCAATTCTCCAGCATCCGATCTCATCTTAAAAATAATGAGAAATTTTCCTTTTTCAGGGATTTGTAATGCATACTCTACACTATTACCCTTTGCTGTACTAATGTTACCTACCTCTAAGCTCATCTCTCTTTCGAATATTCCCATGTTAATAATAGAATCAGAATCCTCTGTAGTCTTTGGCACATTGAGCTCATGCCATTCATCTAGGTTTCTTCCTAAAGAGCGTTCCATCACTAAAGACTTCATGAGTACATTACAGATATTTTCTGCATTTCTCACTAATTCTTCTCTTGTGATCTTACCTTGCATAAGTCCTTCTTTAGTATTATCCTGATTGCTATTCGATTCTGCATCTGCTACTACCATATATAAATCATTTTGAGCGCGTACCATCGCAGTCGTATTCTGTATATTTCCTGGTTCACCTTCATCATTCATCTTCGCCCACCAGTCAGTCATCACAATACCTTTAAAGCCCCACTCCTTACGTAAAATCGTAGTAAGTAGGTCATAGTGTCCTGCTGTCCATAATCCATTAACCGCTCCATAAGAAGACATAATACTATATGCACCACCTTCTTTTACAGCAATCTCAAAACCTTTCAGATAAATTTCACGTAGTGCTCTTTCCGATACAATAGAATCTGTATCATGACGCTTAAACTCTTGATTGTTACAGATAAAATGCTTGAGCGTACCAGTTACTGAGTATTTATGCATTGCCCTTAGTTGTGTTGCCGCCATCTTTCCAGTCAGATATGGATCCTCAGAAAAATATTCGAAATTTCTTCCGTTTAATGGATTACGATGAATATTCATACCTGGTCCTAAAAGCGTATCTACTTGATTCTTACGTAACTCTAGTCCTTCCATCTCATATAGCTTTTCTATTAATTCTAGATTAAAGCTACATGCTAATGCAGCTCCATTAGGTAAGCTAAATGCTTTACTGCCACAATCCATACGAACTCCAGATGGACCATCCGCGCAGCAAGCTACTGGAATACCAAATTGTGCAAGGTTTTTGGTCACTCCACCAAAGGCTCCTGCTGTGCCTGGTGTTACCTTTGGTGAACACATACCTTCACCACGTGTCATATGTATTAAATCATCATCCGTTAACTGTGCTAAGAAGTCTTCCATGGATACTTTTTCATCCATAACATCTTCTAAACGATAGCCTTTATTACCTGTGTATGTATTTTTCATAGAAGAATTTTGTGCAATTCGTTCTCCTACATCGATTGTTCGAATAGGTACTTTTTCTTCCATCATAGAAAAACTACCGTCTTCATTCTCAACTGGTTTTAGGCGATTAAACTGGGCAATCGGTGCCGCCGCCTCTGATAGTCTTTCTACCACACAAAGCCCATCCAGTACATAATCACCTACAGATACAGCACTTCTTACATCAGAACCTACATAAATACCATAAGCTCCGGCTTCTAATACATAACAGGATTTATTTCCTGTCATTCCACCATCATCATAAGAAGCAAATTCCTTCACATAAATAGTAAAGTTAAGCTTCTCACTTTCTCCTGGGTTTAATAAACTAGTCTTTGCAAATCTAACGAGATTTCTAACAGGTTTACCAAGCAGCCCCTGTGGCGGATTATAATAAACTTGTACGACTTCTTTACCAGCTACATCTCCTGTATTTGTTACTTCTACGCAAAGCGAAATCTTATCTTGCTCTACACAATAGGAGGTTGTATTACACTCAAAGGTTGTATAAGAAAGACCATATCCAAATGGATATTTAACCTTATCCTTTGCAACAGTTTCAAAGTAGCGGTAACCAACATAGATATCTTCTACATAATAATTTTTTTGTTCATCTCCAAAGTTCTTAGT
>JAEWHU010000196.1 GCA_023387635.1 Bacillota bacterium | reverse complement strand
TCTTTTCAATGTTTAATAATGCAGACGCTAAATTCCCTCAGATTGAAAATGAAGATGGAGAATTAGTAGATGTTACTCATTCTAGATTTGGATTATTCCTTGATAGTTCCAATCAAAGAGTAAGAAGAGATGCATTTAAGAGTGTATATTCTGTATATGAGGGACATAAAAACACATTAGGAGCTACATATATAGCTAACTTAAAGCAAGAAGCTTTTACAGCAAAAGTAAGAAAATATCCATCTGCTTTAGAAAAAGCATTGGATGAAAACAATGTTCCAGTTAATGTATATACAAACTTAATTGAAGCAGTACATGAAAATCTACCTCTTATGCATCGTTATGTTTCTCTTAGAAAGAAATTATTAGGTCTTGATGAACTTCACATGTATGATCTTTATACACCAATTGTTGAAGGTGTTAATATGAAGGTTACTTTTGAAGAAGGAAAGGAAATGGTTTATAACGGTCTTAAGCCATTAGGAGAAGAATATCTTTCTAAGATAAAGGAAGGTTTTGACAATAGGTGGATCGATGTTTATGAGAATGAAGGAAAGAGAAGTGGAGCTTATCATTGGGGGCCATATGGAACACATCCTTATGTATTATTAAATTATCAAGATAATTTAGATAATGTGTTTACTTTAGCTCATGAACTTGGTCATGCACTTCACAGCGCCTATTCAGATGCTGCACTTCCTATTACATATGCTGGATATTCTATTTTTGTTGCAGAAGTTGCATCCACATGTAATGAAGCATTATTGATGGATTATCTTCTTAATAAAACTACGGATAAGAAGGAAAAGGCTTATTTAATCAATCATTTCTTAGAACAATTTAGAACTACATTATATAGACAAACTATGTTTGCTGAATTTGAAATGATAACGCATCAAAAAATTGCGAATAACGAATCATTGACAACTAATATTTTATGCGAAATCTATCATGATTTAGTTAAAAAATATTTTGGTGATGAAATCGTTATTGATAAAGAGATTGATATGGAATGGGCAAGAATTCCTCATTTCTATAATGCTTTTTATGTATATCAATATGCTACAGGTTATTCAGCAGCAATTGCTCTTTCAAGAAAAATATTAGAAGAAGGTAAACCAGCTGTAGATGACTATATTAGTAAGTTCTTAAGTGCAGGAAATTCTGATTATCCTATTGAAATATTAAAAAATGCAGGTGTTGATATGAATACTCGTAAACCTGTTAATGATGCGCTTGCATTATTTGGAGAGTTGTTAGATGAAATGGAAGAATTGATGGCTGATTTATAAGAAAGAATCTGCAAGTGAGCATTAAGAAGTGCTTGCTTGCAGATTTTATTTTTTAGAATCACTTGTTTTACTATAAAATAATTACACCAGCAGTATATTCGTCTTTTAGTTTAGTGTGGTATTTATGATAAACCACATGATTGTAAATATGGGAACTATTGATATCCTCATAAAACATCTTAAGAGAAATATTATCAAGCAAATTTTTAGCATCAGCAACTTTAGTAATGATGGGTATCTTTTCATTTTTATCAATGAGACGTATTAAATGTGAAGAAGTTTTTTTGAATCCAAGAATACGTGCATATTTTCCATAGCCTGTTGTGTTATAAATTTTTAAGTCATCCTCTTTTAAGTTAAGTAGTATATGTGTCAAAACTCGGTTTACACGGGTTAATGTTAATTGTCTTGACTTAATTAATTTTCCAAATTCATTAAAAGTCTGACCACTTAGGGGGAGATTAGAGATTCGGTTGGCTAAATCAGGTGTAATATCTGTATATTTAGTTAGTGATAGATTATCTTCCCACATAAGCTTATAATTTAGTAATAGGGAATAATCATCTTCAAATATTGGAAAAGTTTTCAGATAATTCTCTTTCATAATATTAAAAACATAGCCTGGTACGTGACTTTCAAGTAATCCTAAGTCAGTGGAATCTTTTAGTACTTTTCGAATCGCCGTTGCAGAACTAATGGCATAGGAATCACAAGTAGTATCTCTAGTGTTAGGGTTGGTTAAGTCTTCGCTGTGATAATGAGCAGTAATTCTTGTGATAGTAACTGGATTGATATTACTTTTTAAAGTTAGTAAAGCTTTCATGTATTCAATTCCAAGTATATTATTTGGAGAAGATAATATATCAGAATAATCAATAGGACAACTATTCTTAATTGCTTCCATTCTAGCTTCTGGAAAAGTTTTACCCTCTTTTATATATAGTGATATAAGTTTTTTGTATTCATCGGATTCGTTTAGTAGCAGTCTTGCAATTGTGGAAAGAACATTGGTATCTCCACATTCACTTCCAAAGCAGATATCTGTAACGATTCCCAATTTGTCTAGAATAGAAACTGCACCCAATGCGAAAAATTCAGCACTTGCAGTTGCGTAACAAACAGGTAATTCTATAACTAAATCGGCTCCTAAGTTAAGAGCCATTTTCGTTCTTTGATACTTGTCCATCATAGCAGGAGTCCCTCTTTGTACAAAATTGCCGCTCATTATTACAACAACATAATCTGCATTGGTCTTTTTTTTAGCTTCTTCAATATGGTATTTATGTCCATTATGGAATGGATTATATTCAGTTATAAGTCCTACAACTCTCATAATTTGTCCTCCAAGTTCTGTGAATGAGTGCTTGCATTCGTGTATGTTATTACTATAATATAGAAATTATGAAAAGTAAATTGTTGATAATAAAGAAGGAGTAGATTACGAAAGAAATACTTGTCATAAAATTCTTAGTATGCTAGGATATTACTGGAAAGTTTTATAGTTATCAGTTTATAAGATAGTATAGGCTAATTTAGATAATATATAAAGGAATAATACAACAAAAGAGGAGATAATATGGAAATTATTAGTAGCAAGGATGTTATATATATTATTATTAAAACGTTAAATCTTATCGACCCAAGATTAGTAGATCATGGGGGAAGAGTTGGTTATATGCTATATAAAATGTTACAAGAAGAGGATGTTTATAGTTACCAGGAGATTCTTGATTTTGCATTGGCAGGATTGTTTCATGATATTGGAGCTTATAAAATTGAAGAAGTTGATAGTATGATAGAATTTGAAACAGATACTCCAATTAGCCATTCTATCTATGGATATTTATTTTATAAATATCTTACCCCTTTAGATGAAATTGCTGGTATTATTTTATATCATCATTTTGACTATGAAGATCTAAAAAAAGAAAATTATAAATATGAAGAAGTAGCATCCTATATTACACTAATAGATAATATAGACATAATTGCAAATATTGCTAAAAATGATGTACAATTACCAATAATATGGAATAATGAAAAAGGGAAATTTTCAAAAGATGCAATAGATTTATTTCTTAAAGTAGATAAGAAATATCATGTTCTAACTAAATTAAAAGATGGTACATATAAAGATGAATTAAATAAAGTGATAGAGACTGCTAAGTTTACGCTTGAACAAAAAGAAATGTATTTAAAAATGCTCATCTATTCCATAGATTTTCGCAGTCAATACACAGTTTTACATACAATAACTACTATTAGTGCAGCAGATGAAATAGGAAAACTACTAGGATTAAATGAACTAGAAAAGATACAACTTCATTTTGGAGCTTTACTGCATGACATTGGTAAAATTACAACACCTATTCACATACTAGAAGCTGCAAGACGTTTAACAGAAGAAGAAATGAGCATAATGCGTAATCATGTAGTAATGAGTGAATACATTTTAAAAGATTACATTGATCCTATCATATTAGAAATTGCAATTAGGCATCATGAAAAAATAGATGGTACAGGTTATCCTAAAAAAATAAAAGGTAATGAATTAACCTTACCTCAGAGAATATTAGCAGTTGCAGATATTTTAAGTGCACTAGCGGGTAAAAGAAGTTATAAAGACATTTTTAATAAAGAAAAAATTCTTTCTATCTTATGGAATAACATGAATACTGGTAAATTATGTGATAAGGTAGTAACATGTACAATTAATAATTTTGATTTAATTATGAGAAATATTGGTGAAAATACTAAAGAGCAAATACAAGCTTATAGTAAAATACATAGTAAGTATGAGGAAATATGTAATGAAATTTTAAATTAAACGGAGATAAAATATCTACTTAGCAAAAATTACAATAAAATGACTTAAGTAGACATAAGTTGTAAATAATAAGTGTACGTTTTTAATCTTGGCAATTTAACAGAAAAATCGTACAAGATTTTCGTAAAATTAATTTAATTTCGCCCTTGAATCAACAGTGAAATTGTTCTATAATGAAATTTGTGGGATTTTGTCATGTATTTAATTAAAAATTATAACATGAAAGTGAAAGGAGATTTTTAAAGTGGGATTCATTGACGATATTAAGGAAAGAGCAAAACAAAATGTAAAGACAATTGTTTTGCCAGAAACTGGTGACAGAAGAGTTTTAGAAGCAGCTTCTAAAATCTTAAGTGAGGGTATAGCGAATATTGCTTTAGTTGGAAATGCAAGTGAAATTGAAAAAGTAGCAGAAGGCCTAGACCTTACAGGTGCTAAAATAATTGATCCAGTATCATGTGAAAAACTTGATTCCTATATCGATTTATTAGTAGAATTAAGAAAAAGTAAAGGTATGACACCTGAACTAGCAAAAGATTTATTAACAAAGGACTATTTAACTTTTGGTGTTACAATGGTTAAAGCAGGGGATGCTGATGGTATGGTAGCAGGTGCAGTGAATTCTACTGCTAATGTATTAAGACCATCTCTTCAAATTTTAAAAACTGCTCCTGGTACGAAATTAGTATCTGCATTCTTTGTAATGGTAGTTCCTAATTGTGAATATGGTTCAAACGGAACATTTATCTTCTCTGATGCTGGATTAAACCAAAATCCAAATGCAGAAGAATTAGCAGCCATTGCAGGAAGTTCTGCAAAGAGCTTTGAATTATTAGTTGGTGAAGAACCAATTGTAGCAATGTTATCTCATTCAACAAAAGGTAGTGCAAAACATGCAGATGTTGATAAAGTAGTAGAAGCTACAAGACTTGCAAAAGAAGAATACAAAGATATTAAAATTGACGGTGAATTCCAATTAGATGCTGCAA
Source organism: Bacillota bacterium (assembly GCA_023387635.1). Lineage (GTDB taxonomy): Bacteria > Bacillota > Clostridia > Lachnospirales > Lachnospiraceae > Anaerocolumna. The sequence continues at coordinate 2,213 of JAEWHU010000196.1, read as the reverse complement.
TTGTACCAAGCGTTGGTGCTGCAAAAGCTCCTAATAGTGATATTGCTGGTAAAGCAAATGTTTTAGTATTCCCTGACTTAGATTCTGGTAATATTGGATACAAATTAACACAAAGATTAGCAAAAGCTGAGGCTTATGGACCTATTACACAAGGTATTTCAAAGCCAGTGAATGATTTATCACGTGGATGTAGTGCAGAAGACATTATAGGTGTTATTGCAATTACTGCAGTTCAAGCAGCAGCAAATTAATTAATTATCAATAAATTTAATATTTATTAATAAATTATAAATATTTTATGTTAATTCGTATATTAATATAGTAATAACAGAGATTGAGGTAGGACAAGTCCCTGCCTTTATTCTATTGTAGTAGGAAAAAGGAGAAAAAAAGAATGAAAGTTTTAGTTATTAACTGCGGTAGTTCATCACTTAAATATCAATTAATAGACTCTGAAAGTGAAAAAGCATTAGCGGTAGGTTTATGCGAAAGAATAGCAATTGATGGTCGTTTAAATCATAAACCAGCTGGTGGTGAAAAAGTAGTTATAGAAGCTACTATGGATACTCATGCAACAGCAATTAGAATGGTACTTGATGCTTTAACTAATGAAAATCATGGTGTTATTAAATCCTTAGATGAAATTGGAGCAATTGGTCACAGAGTTGTTCATGGTGGAGAAAAATTCGCTAAATCTGTAGTAATTACAGAAGAAGTAGTTAATGCCATTGAAGAATGTAATGATTTAGCACCACTTCATAATCCAGCAAACTTAATTGGTATCCGTGCATGTGAATCCATTATGCCAGGTGTACCTATGGTAGCTGTATTTGATACTGCTTTCCATCAAACAATGCCAACAAAAGCTTATTTATATGGTATTCCATATGAATATTATGATAAATATAAAGTAAGAAGATACGGTTTCCATGGAACTAGTCATAGTTTTGTTGCTAAAAGAGCAATTGAAATGCTTAATTTAGATGAAAAAAATTCTAAAGTTATCGTTTGTCATTTAGGTAATGGTGCAAGTATTACAGCAGTGAAGAATGGTGAATCAATAGATACTACTATGGGTCTTACACCACTTGAAGGACTTATTATGGGAACAAGATGTGGTAGCATTGATCCAGCAATTATTGATTTTATCTCTAAAAAAGAAAACAAGACTTTAGAAGAAGTTATGGAAATATTAAATAAAAAATCAGGTGTACTTGGTATATCTGGAGTTTCTAGTGATTTTAGAGACCTTGAAGATGCTGAAGCTGAAGGAAATGAAAGAGCAGCTTTAGCAATCGAAGTATTTGCTTATAATGTTGCTAAATACATTGGTTCATATGTAGCAGCAATGAATGGTGTAGATGCAATCGCATTTACAGCTGGACTTGGTGAAAATGATACCAATGTAAGAAGATTAGTATTCCAATATTTAGGATACCTTGGTATTAAATTAAATGAAGAAAATAATAAAACTAGAGGTAAAGAAATTATTATTTCTACTGAAGATTCTAAGGTTACAGTTTGTGTAATTCCAACAAATGAAGAATTAGCTATTGCAAGAGAAACAGTATCTTTGCTATAATATAGATGTAGTAAGTATAAAGCCTAATTTAATAAATAATGGAATATATTAAAAATTTATTGACAAACGGTTTGTACTTGAATATAATGTAAACAGTGCGAATTTTTAGAAGATAGGAGATTGCTATGATAATAAGTTTATCAGAAATTATGTCTGTTAAAGGTAAAGTAGAACATATACAAGCTCCCATCGAAATAGAGTATTTTTCTTTAAAAGGTGAGAAATTTCCTTTTAAACACAAAGATCTAGTTGATTTAACCATATCTCATCTAGGAGAGAGAAAAGTAGAAATTTGTGCGAATGGAAAAGTGTCTTTATTAATTCCGTGCAGTAGATGCCTTAAGGATGTGGTAACTGATATTGAATTTGAAACTAGTAAGGTTTTAGATTTTAATAACACAGATGCTGATAGAATTAAGGAAATGGATGAGACAAATTATATTAATGGATATAATCTGGATGTAGATTTACTGGTCTATGATGAAATATTATTAGACTTTCCCATGAAGGTTCTGTGTGGTGAAGACTGCAAAGGTTTCTGCAAAGTTTGTGGTGGGAATCTTAATACACACTCATGTGGCTGTGATGAAGCAGTACTAGACCCTAGAATGTCAGTAATCCGAGATATATT
>JAEWHU010000220.1 GCA_023387635.1 Bacillota bacterium | reverse complement strand
TAAAATAGAAGAAGATTTTTCTACAAGTACAAATATAAACAGTGACATACAAACAGAACAGACTGGTGGAAACAATATTATAGAGACTAGTAATAGATTTAAAGATAAAAAAGTATATCTAACTTTTGATGATGGGCCAAGTATGTATACAGAGGAAATACTTGATATATTAGGCAATTACAATGTGAAAGCAACATTTTTTGTCATTGGCAAAACAGATGAGAATTCATTAGAAATGTATAAGCGCATTGTGAGAGAAGGGCATACCTTAGGCATGCACTCCTATTCTCATGATTATAAAGTTATATATAATTCTATAGAAGATTTTGATAAAGACTTTACAAAGTTAAGGGATTTGTTATATGATACTACTGGATATCTTCCTAATATATTTCGTTTTCCTGGAGGAAGTGCTAACTTAGCTAACAAAAATCAAAAAGATGACTTTATTAGTTATATTGATGCTAATTCAGTTGTTTATTTTGATTGGAATGTAGTTAATGGTGATGCTACAGGTGTAGTTTTGAGTAAAGAACAATTAATAGCAAATGTGGTAAGTGGTGTGGAAAAACATAATCAATCCATTGTTTTAATGCATGATACTTCTACAAAAGAAGCAACAGTGCATTCACTTGAAGAATTAATTAAAACATTGACAAGCCAAGGAGCATCTTTATTTGCGCTTGATGAAACGGTTAAACCAGTACAACAAGTAAGAATAAAGCCAATAGATGATGAATGATAGTTATAAAGGAGGATTAAAAGAATAATGGAGGTCGTTAAGGCATGAATAAATATAAGAGAGTCCTATTAAAATTAAGCGGGGAGGCTCTTGCGGGTGATAAAAAAAGTGGCTTTGATGAAGCTACCTGTATTGCAGTTGCAAAGCAAGTTAAAAATTTAGTAGATAATGGCGTAGAAGTTGGCGTTGTTATTGGGGGTGGAAATTTTTGGCGTGGCAGATCAAGTGAAACAATTGATCGTACAAAAGCGGATCAAATAGGAATGCTTGCCACTATCATGAATTGCATTTATGTATCAGAGATATTTAGGCATGTAGGAATGGACACACAGATATTAACTCCTTTTGAATGTGGTAGTATGACAAAACTATTTTCAAAAGATAGAGCAAACAAATATTTGAGAAAAGGTATGGTTGTATTTTTAGCTGGTGGTACGGGACATCCTTATTTCTCAACGGATACTGGAGTTGTTTTACGTGCAGTTGAATTAGATGCAGATGTTATACTTATGGCAAAAGCTGTAGATGGAGTTTATGATAGTGATCCGAAAAAGAACCCAGATGCTAAAAAGTTTGATGAGATTAGTTTACAAGAAGCACTTGATCGTAAGTTAGCTGTAGTAGACCTATCAGCTACTGTACTAAGTATGGAAAATAAAATGCCGATGTTAGTTTTTGCATTAGAAGAAGAGAATAGTATTGTAAATGCTGTTAGTGATAATTTTAAAGGAACTAGAGTTACTGTATAACTTTATAACCTATTAATAAAATAAACAAATTAATAATTATTGGAGGAGTGAATTATGGATTCAAGAATTGCACCATACGAAAGCAAAATGAGTAAATCATTAGATACTTTAAGAGAGGAATTTTCCACAATTCGTGCAGGAAGAGCTAATCCTCATGTGTTAGACAAATTAAGAGTTGATTATTATGGTACACCATCACCATTGCAATCTGTTGCTAATATATCTGTACCAGAAGCAAGAGTAATACAAATTCAACCATGGGAAAGTAAATTAATTAAAGATATTGAAAAAGCTATATTACAATCTGATTTGGGATTAACTCCAAATAATGATGGCAAAATAATACGTTTAGTATTCCCAGAGTTAACAGAAGAGAGAAGAAAAGAATTAGTAAAAGATGTTAAGAAAAAAGCTGAAACTGCCAAAGTTGCAGTTCGTAATATTAGAAGAGATGCGAATGATGCTATTAAAAAAATGAATAAAAACAGTGAAATTTCTGAAGATGAAGTGAAAGTTTTGGAAGATAGTATTCAAAAAGTTACTGATAAATTTATTGCTGAAATTGATAAAGTAACAGAAGATAAATCCAAAGAAATTCTCACTGTATAATAAAATAAGATATTTTGCTTTTAGGCAAGTTGTTAACCAAGCAGGACGTGTTTTACTATTAAACACGTCCTGTTTATAATAAATAATTGGAGGTCTCCATGGGAGATATAGTAAATGAAGATGGTCTTAAAATACCAAATCATGTGGCAATCATCCTTGATGGTAATGGCAGATGGGCAAAAAAAAGATTTATGCCTAGAAATTATGGCCATGCACAAGGAAGTAAGACAGTAGAAAAAATATGCGAAGAGGCACATAAATTAGGAATTAAATATTTAACAGTATATGCATTTTCTACTGAAAATTGGAACAGACCAGAAGATGAAGTAGATGCTTTAATGAAATTACTACGTAATTATATGAAAGATTGTATAAGAACAAGTACAAAAAATAATATGAGAGTGCGTGTAATTGGTGATATAAGTGGGTTGCCAAAAGACTTACAAACATCCATTCTAGAATTAGAAGAAACTTCAGCTAAGAATACAGGACTAAACTTTCAAGTTGCTCTTAATTATGGTGGTAGAGATGAAATTTTACGTGGGATAAAAAATCTTTATCAAGACATCAAAAGTGAAAAGATAAGTTTAGATAACATAGATAGCAAATTATTTAGTGATTATTTAGATACAAAAGATATTCCTGATCCAGATTTATTAATACGTACAAGCGGAGAACAAAGAATATCTAATTTCTTATTGTGGCAATTAGCATATACTGAGTTTTATTTTACAGATATTTTATGGCCTGATTTTGACAAGATGGAATTGATGAAAGCAATAGAATACTATAATAGTAGAGAAAGAAGATTTGGATTGGTATAGGGGGAGTAGGTATGTTTAAGGTAAGACTTAGAAGCTCAATTATTTTAATGGCGGTTGCATTAACTACGATTATATTAGGAGGCTATGTATTATTTGCTACTATATTAGCCATTTCTTTGATTGGTATGATGGAACTTTATAGAGCGGTAGGACTTCACAAAACTTTCATGGGTTTTGTGGGTTACACTGCTTGCATTGTGTTAAATTTATTGATATTATTTAAGTGTGAAAATTGGAATGTGCTATTATTTAATACCTTTGTAATTTCATTAATGTTAATCTACGTTTTTTTATTCCCAAAATACAACATATCAGATGTTTCTATGATATTCTTTGGTTTGTTTTATGTAGCAATGATGTTAAGTTTTATTTACAAAGTAAGAATGTTAGATGATGGACCTATCCTAGTGTGGCTAATATTTATTGGTGCATGGGGTTCTGATACTTGCGCATACCTTGTGGGGAGATCAATAGGGAAACACAAATTTTCTAAATTGAGTCCAAAAAAATCTATCGAAGGTTGTATTGGTGGTGTGGTTGGAGCTGCTTTACTAGGATTTATATATGCGACTGTATTTAAAGATAGTATAATAGGTGTTAAAAACCCACAATTTGCTTATGCTGTTATCTGTGGTGTTTCGAGTATTATATCACAATTAGGTGATTTGGCTGCATCTGCAATTAAGAGAAATCATGATTTAAAGGATTTCGGCACATTAATACCAGGTCACGGTGGAATTCTTGATCGTTTTGACAGTATTATTTTTATTGCTCCAATCGTTTATGCACTGTCAGAAATATTATAATGGAGCTTAGTGTAAAAAATCAAGATTTTTCACACGGTGAATTGATTTTCAATTCACTTTTTTATCGGCAGATTGGAGATTAATATGAAGTATATATCAATTCTTGGTTCTACGGGTTCTATTGGAACTCAAACTTTAGAGGTAGTTAGAAATAATAAAGATATTAAAGTTACAGCTTTAACAGCTGGTAATAATATTGATTTACTTGAAAAGCAAATAAGAGAATTCAAACCTTATATTGTTAGTGTTTTAGATGAAGAAAAGGCAAAAGATTTAGCGCTTCGTATAAAAGATATAGAGGTTGATATTCATTATGGTATTGATGGATTAATCGCTTGTGCAACAGAAAAGAATGCTTCTTTAGTTGTAACTGCTATTGTTGGAATGATTGGTATAAGACCAACCATTGAAGCTATTAAAGAAGGAAAAGATATTGCACTTGCAAACAAAGAAACATTAGTCACAGCTGGGCATATTATTATGCCTTTAATAAAAGAACATGGAGTTAAACTTCTCCCAGTAGATAGTGAACATTCTGCTATTTTTCAAGCGCTCCAAGGGGAGAATGAGAATAAGATAAGTAAAATTATTTTAACTGCTTCCGGTGGACCATTTCGGGGTAAAAAAAGAGAAGATTTAGAAAAGGTTCAATTAGAAGATGCACTTAAGCATCCTAATTGGGCGATGGGTAGGAAGATAACTATTGATTCCTCTACCATGGTAAATAAAGGACTTGAAGTAATGGAGGCCGCTTGGTTATTTGATGTTTCGCTTCAGAATATAGAAGTAGTGATTCAACCTCAAAGTGTAATACATTCTGCAGTAGAGTTTATAGATGGAAGTGTGATTGCACAGATGGGTACGCCAGATATGAAGCTTCCAATTCAATATGCACTGTATTATCCAGAGAGAAGGCCACTTGGTGGTGATAGATTAGATCTATTTAAATTAGCTAATATAACCTTTGAGAAACCAGATTTAGATACATTTAGAGGGTTAAAACTTGCTTTTGATGTAGGTAATGAAGGTGGAAGCTTACCAACCGTATATAATGCTGCAAACGAAATTGCGGTTGCTAAATTCTTAAATAGAGAGATATCGTACTTACAAATAGTAGAATTAATTGAAAGTGCTATTAATCAACATAAAAAAATACAAAATCCTACGGTTTTAGAAATTCTTAATATTGAGAATGAAACATATGATTTTATAAATGGTATTACGAAATGAAATAAGAGAGGTGTTTAATGAATATAATTGTAGCTTTATTGATTTTTAGTTTAATTGTAGTTATACACGAGTTAGGACATTTTTTACTTGCTGTAAAAAATGGTATATTTGTAACGGAATTCTCTATAGGTATGGGACCAAGAATTATTACTCTTGTAAAAACAGAGAAGGGATACCGTCCTAGATTATTCCTAAATCAACATGATTTTGATACCACAGAGGAGTGGAAGGATTCTATCAAATATTCCATAAAGTTACTACCACTAGGTGGTTCTTGTATGATGCTAGGTGAAGATGAATTATGTGAAGATAATAGAGCATTTGGTAAAAAAGGTGTATGGGCAAGAATATCAGTTATTTTTGCTGGACCATTTTTTAACTTCATATTTGCTTTTATTTTAGCACTTTTTATCACTGGAACCCTAGGTTATGATCCAGCGGTAATCATTGATGTGATAAAAGATTCACCAGCAGCTGAAGCTGGATTACAAGCAGGAGATGTTATTACTGAATTTAATGGAAGAAATATAAGTATTTCTAGAGAGTTAGATTCCTATTTATATGCGAATCCATTAAATAATGAAGAAGTGACTTTGACATATAAAAGAGATGGTGTAAAGAATACCGTTAAACTAACTCCTGTTAAGACAAAAACATATTGGCTTGGCTTTGGTCATGATGGAAATAATAGTAAATTGAAAGTTACCAGTTTATTTGAAAATCAAGCGATGGCCAAGGCTGGAATACAAATTGGTGATATAATTACGAATATAAATGGTACTGATATTGGGACTGGAGCAGAATTTACTGAATATATAAAATTAAATCCAATAGATGAGAAGCCAGTACAAATCACATATCTTCGTGATGGTGTTAGCAATACTATAACCGTTCAACCAGAACTATATAGCGATAAATATAGCATAGGTACTTCTATTAATAGTGCTAGAGTAAAAACAGATATCCTTGATACCATCAAATACAGCGCTGTTGAAGTTAAATATATGATAGTTTCTACTATTGATGGATTATCTCAGATGATTAGAGGTAAAATAAGTGCCGATGAAATTGCAGGACCTGTAGGTATCTTTGGTATTATAGGTGATACGTACGAAGAAAGTAAAAGTGAAGGTACTTTAACCGTATTATTAAACTTATCCTATATTAGTTTGTTATTAAGCGCTAACTTAGGTGTAATGAACTTATTACCAATACCTGCTCTTGATGGTGGTAGATTAGTATTCTTATTCTTAGAAGTATTACGTGGCAAACCGATTTCCCAAACAAAAGAAGGTTTTGTTCATATGATTGGCTTAATAGCCCTTATGTTATTGATGGTATTTGTATTTTTCAATGATATTAGAAGATTGTTTTAACATTATAAGTAAGGTAATAAAGGTCTAAACGCTAATCAAACGGACCTAGAATGTTCCATTTATATGTAACAGCCCCAGTTCGTACAGAATCGAATAGGGGCTGTATTGCGGTTGAAAGAAAACATTCGACCTGGTAAAAAGCACGAGAATGTGCATTCACAAAGATATGAGATATTGTAGAACGGCTTTATGGAGGTAAGAGTGAAAGAAAATATATATTTTGAAAGGTTGCCACGAATTGATTCCTTCACTCTTTTTTATTTGTGGCAGTATCGCAGACAAATCTGCGATATGCAATGGGTGTAAAATATGAGAGAGAATACAAAAGTCATTCATATTGGTAATAAAGTAATTGGTGGAAATAATCCAGTATTAATACAATCAATGACAAATACCAGAACAGAAGATGTAGAAGCTACAGTAGCTCAAATATTGGAACTTGAACGTGTTGGCTGTGACATTATTCGATGTGCAGTACCAACCATGGAAGCAGCAATTGCATTTTCTGAAATAAAGAAAAGAATTCATATTCCAATTGTAGCAGATATACATTTTGATTATCGTTTAGCAATTGCAGCAATGGAACATGGTGCTGATAAAATACGTATTAATCCAGGTAATATTGGAAGTATAGATAAGTTAAAAGCAGTAGTGGGGGTTGCCAAAGAGAGAAATATACCAATTCGTGTTGGTGTAAATAGTGGTTCCTTAGAGAAACATCTATTAAGTAAGTACGGTGGTGTAACTGCAGAAGGTATTGTAGAGAGTGCCCTTGATAAAGTTAAAATTATAGAAGATTTAGGTTATGATAACTTAGTTATTAGTATCAAATCTTCAGATGTATTAATGTGTGTAAAAGCTCATGAATTAATAGCAAAAGAAACTAATTATCCTCTCCATGTTGGTATCACAGAATCAGGTACTTTAATATCAGGTAACATTAAATCATCCATTGGACTAGGAATTATATTAAATGAGGGGATTGGGGATACCATTCGAGTATCATTAACAGGAAACCCTGTGGAAGAAATAAAATCTGCAAAACTAATATTACGTACACTCGGACTTAGAAAGGGTGGTGTGGAATTAGTATCTTGCCCAACTTGTGGTAGAACACAGATTGATTTAATCTCTTTAGCTAATAAAGTAGAGGATATGATACAAGATATTCCGCTAGATATTAAAGTAGCAGTTATGGGTTGTGCAGTTAATGGACCAGGAGAGGCAAAAGAAGCTGATATTGGTATAGCAGGTGGTCACGGGGAAGGCCTTATCATAAAGAAAGGTGAAATAATTAAGAAGGTTCCAGAGGATGAGTTATTATCCGAACTTCGTTTAGAACTATTAAATATGTGTAAGTAGAAACGGGGAAGAACATGGGAGTACATTTTTTTGAAGTATTTGATAAACTAACGAATATACCAAATGACATACATGGTTTATTTGAAGAGGTAAAGGTAAAGAGAGTTGCGTTATCTAAGTCAAAACAAGAAATAAGAGTATATATTGAAAGTACAAGATTAATACAACGAAAACAAATAAAGAAAATGGAGTATATTCTGTATAAGCAATTGTTTATGAATACCCAGAATGTAGTTAATATATATGAAAACTATATATTATCTGCACAGTATACACCGGAAACTCTTTTTGATTTGTACAAGGAAAGTATATTAGATGAGTTTCGTGAGAGAAGTATATTAGAATATAAAGTCTTTTCTCTTTCTGACATTCAATTTGACGGAAACAATATGACATTTTCTTGTGAGGATAATTTCCTGATTAAAAAAATGGCTGGTGAAATTTCTAGTCACTTAACTAGTATATATAAAGATAGATTTAACTTTGATGTTAGAGTTCAGTTTGAATATTATGAACCAGAGGTATCAGAAGAAGAGGAAGAAGTCTTATATGAGTTTGTACCAAGACAATCAAAGAATGAAGGAACATTTAATGAAGCTGATGAGATTGCTAAAATGGATGAACTATCAGCAGGTGCTTACTCCGAGGAAAATAATAAACCTGTCAAAGAGGAAAAACCTAAAAAAGCAGCTTTTGATAAAAATAAATATAGTTATAAAAAAGTTATTAATGACCCTGACACCATATATGGAAAAGGATTTGAAGGTGAAGCAATCCCAATTGTGGATATTCAAGATGAGATTGGTGAGGTAGTAATTCGAGGTAAGATTATTAATGTAGAGGCAAGAGAACTGCGTAATGAAAAAACCATATTTATTTTTACTGTCACAGACTTTACTGACTCTATACAAGCTAAAATATTTCTTAAAACAGAAGAAGCATCGGAACTTACTAGTGTTCTTAAAAAGGGGAAATATATTAAGTTAAAAGGTATGGCTATTATGGATAAATATGATAGAGAAATTACCATAGGTTCCATTGTTGGAATTAAAACTATACCTGACTTTACCTCTACAAAAATGGATAATGCTGAAGTAAAACGTGTTGAATTGCATGCCCATACGATGATGAGCGACATGGATGCAGTAATTGATGTGAAAGACTTAGTAAAACGTGCATTTAAGTGGGGGCACAAAGCAGTTGCAATTACAGATCATGGTGTTGTGCAGTCCTTCCCAGAAGCAAATCATGCCCTTAGTAAATGGGATTACCCAGAATCTGAGTGGGATAGATTAAAAGATTTTAAGGTAATCTATGGCGTGGAAGCTTATCTTGTTGATGATATAAAAGAAGTGGTAGTAAATGCTAAGGGTCAAACCTTTCAGGACTCTTATGTAGTTTTTGATATTGAGACCACTGGTTTTGGACCTGTAAAAGATAGAATTATCGAAATTGGTGCAGTAAAAATTGTGGATGGTAAAGAAGTAGATAAATTTAGTTCGTTTATCAATCCAGAAATTCCAATTCCTTATGAAATTGAGAAGTTAACCGGAATTAATGACAACATGGTTATGGAATATCCAACCATTGATGTGATTTTGCCTAAGTTTTTAGAGTTTTGTGGTGACAGTGTTTTAGTTGCACATAATGCTTCTTTTGATGTTAGTTTTATAGCAAAAAAAGCCGAAATGCTAAATATTGAAACGGAATTCACGGTTATTGATACTGTTGGTTTAGCAAGAATATTATTGCCTGAATTAAACCGTTACAAGTTAAATTTAGTTGCAAAAGCTTTAGGTATTTCCTTAGAGAATCATCATAGAGCAGTAGATGATGCAGGTGCTACTGCCGAAATATTTCTAAGGTTTATTGAAATGTTAAAAGAAAAGGATGTTCATGTTATTGATGATATTGATAAACTCGGTAAGATGACTCCGGAAGCAATTAAGAAAATGCCAACCTATCACGCAATTATCTTAGCAACCAGCGATGTAGGACGAGTTAATTTATATAAGTTAATCTCTTTATCTCATATTGAATATTATAGTAAAAGACCTAGAATACCAAAAAGTCTTTTGCTTGAGAATAGAGAAGGTTTAATGATTGGTTCCGCTTGTGAAGCTGGTGAATTGTATCAAGCTATTTTAAGAGAGCAACCACCAGAAGAGATTGATCGTATAATTAATTTCTATGATTATTTAGAGATTCAACCACTTGGTAATAATGATTTTATGATTCATAGTGAAAAAATTAATATATCTTCTAAGGAAGAATTAATGGACATTAATCGAAGAATTGTTAGTTTAGGGGAAGAGTATAACAAATTAGTTGTTGCCACTTGTGATGTTCATTTTATGGATCCAGAGGATGAAATATATCGAAGAATTATTATGGCTGGTAAAGGATTTAAGGATGCAGATAATCAAGCACCTCTATATTTTAGAACAACAGATGAGATGTTAGAAGAATTTATGTATCTTGGGAAAGAAAAAGCGGAAGAAGTTGTAATAACTAATACGAATAAAATTGCAGATAGAATTGAAAAGATTTCTCCTGTTAGGCCAGATAAATGTCCTCCAGTTATACCGAATTCTGATGTGGATTTACGTAACATTTGTTATGAGAAAGCACATTCATTATATGGACCAGTACTTCCTGAACCAGTTCAGGTGCGATTAGAACATGAACTAAAATCCATTATTACCAATGGATTTGCCGTTATGTATATTATCGCGCAAAAACTAGTGTGGAAATCAAACGAAGATGGTTACTTAGTTGGTTCAAGAGGTTCGGTAGGGTCATCCTTTGTTGCTACTATGTCAGGTATAACTGAGGTTAATCCACTACCAGCCCATTATTATTGTACCAATTGTTTTTTCTCGGATTTTGATTCAGAAGAAGTGAAAAAGTTCTCTGGTAGTTCAGGTTGTGATATGCCAGATAGGGATTGTCCAAATTGTGGACAGCCACTTAGTAAAGATGGTCATGATATTCCTTTTGAAACCTTCCTTGGATTCCATGGTGATAAAGAGCCAGATATTGACCTTAATTTCTCCGGTGAATATCAAAGTAAAGCACATGAGTATACGGAGGTCCTCTTTGGTGAAGGGTATACATTCCGTGCAGGAACCATTGGTACCCTTGCTGAAAAAACTGCCTTTGGATATGTATATAAATACTATGAAGAGAGAAATCAGCATAGAAGAAGAGCAGAAATTGAAAGAATAGCGTCTGGATGCGTTGGTGTAAGGCGTACGACTGGACAGCATCCAGGTGGTATTATTGTATTGCCTCATGGTGAGGAGATATATTCCTTTACACCTGTTCAACGACCAGCCAATGATATGACGACGAAAACAATCACTACACATTTTGATTATCACTCAATTGATCATAACTTACTTAAACTAGATATATTAGGACACGACGATCCGACCATGATTCGTATGTTAGAAGACCTGACAGGGGTGGATGCTAAAACAATACGCTTAGATGAAGAAAAGGTATTATCCTTATTTGATAATCTTAGTGCTCTTGGAATTAAGCCTGAAGATATTGGTGGATGTGATCTTGGATGTCTTGGTGTACCTGAGTTTGGTACTGAGTTCGTTATGCAGATGCTTCGTGATACTAAGCCAAAAACTTTTTCAGATTTAGTTCGTATCTCAGGATTATCCCATGGTACTGACGTATGGCTTAACAATGCACAAACTCTAATTATGGAAGGTAAATGTACCTTATCAACAGCAATTTGTACCCGTGATGATATTATGACCTATCTAATTTATCAAGGTGTAGATAGTGGTTTATCCTTTAAGATCATGGAGAGTGTGCGTAAAGGTAAGGGACTAACGGCTGAGATGGAAGAAGCTATGGTAGCTGCTGGCATTCCTGATTGGTATATTTGGTCATGCAAACGTATCAAATACATGTTCCCAAAAGCGCATGCGGCTGCATATGTAATGATGGCATTCCGTATTGCTTACTTTAAAGTGTATTATCCTTTGGCTTATTATGCAGCATTTTTTAGTATTCGTGCTTCTGCTTTTAACTATGAGTTAATGTGTTTAGGTAAGGAAAGATTAGAACGTTATATGGCAGACTATAAGAGAAGATCTAATGAACTAACTAAGAAAGAACAAGATATATTAAAAGATATGAAGATTGTTCAAGAAATGTATGCAAGAGGAATTGAGTTTATGCCACTTGATATATACAGAGCAAAAGCACATCATTTTCAAATTATTGATGGCAAATTAATGCCTTCCTTTAGTACAATTGATGGACTAGGAGATAAAGCAGCAGATGCCGTTGTTGAAGCGGTTAAAGATGGTCCATTCTTATCTAGGGATGATTTTAAGAGTCGTTGCAAAGTCAGTCAAACAGTAATTGATCTCATGGCTGATTTAGGGTTATTTGGAGATTTACCAATATCTAATCAGATATCTTTAATGGATTTCTTGACGTAGAATTACAATAGTGCTATATGAAGAGAATAAATGGATGCTTTGATATGATTGGTGACGTAAAAAGTGGGTAAGTGCCTACTATTCTTTATAAGATAATATCTAATATCCAAAGAAAGCCGCATTGATGAATATACTATATTCGTCAATGTGGCTTTTTACATTTTATAAAAGAATTTTCTATTAGGTAATATAATTATTTGTTACTTAAATCTATGTACTTAATACTATAGTGTAATTAAATTATTTATAATTAATGAAATACCTGAAAGAATTAATAGTATAATTACTGCCTTTTTAACCACTTTTTCATCTAATATTTTAGTTAATGCTATTCCTAGAAGTAAGCCAAATAACATAAATGGTATTAAATAGAGTGCATTTTTAAATGTACTAATAGTAATGATTCCTGATACAGAATATAAAATAATACGAAAGGTATTTTCTATTACAAAAACGACACATATATTACCTTTAAAAGAACTATTATTTTCTGTAGTTCTACTTACATATGCTGCTAGTAAAGCACCTATTCCAAATAAGCCGCACAACAAACCGGATAGGATTCCTATGATGCCAAGTACTACTGGTGATGATTTTCTCTTTTCTTTCTGATGCTCGCGAAAAAACATTTCAATACCTACTACAAATACGACAATACCAAAGATGATTTTTATAATCTGTGTATTCCCATTCTTCAAAAACAGTATACCTGGTATACTTCCTAATATGACTAATAAAGATAAAGGTATACATACCTTAGCTGTTATTGATTTTCGTTCTTTCCAAGCAATAATAACATTTGCTGGATAACCTACGATTAATTCTATGGGTGATATGTTAATGTTATTAGTACTGTAACTTAAAATCGTACTAAAAACTAAAGTATTTGCAAATCCACACATACCC
>JAEWHU010000149.1 GCA_023387635.1 Bacillota bacterium | reverse complement strand
TACCTGAATTTGAAGAAATAAGACCTGGACACTTTGTTGCTTGTCACCATAAATTAGTGTAAGTATATAGAAGGGCTGTGATTCCTATGATGTTTGAAAAAAAAGTGAATCGAGCTATGGATTGGTTAAAAGATCAGAATACAGATAAGCAAGTTAAAGAAGAGTATGTAAAAGAAGAATTTATGGAAGAACCTATAGATATAGAAAATGAAATTTCAATTCAGGATGAAATTGAAAAAAATGATGTGGCTGCATTATTAATATCAGCTATTCTAATGTTCACACCTGCTATAATTTTAATACTTGGCTTTTTTGTATTACTCTCCTTTCTTTTCTTTTAAAAGTTCGAATTATTAATAATAAAAATCCTAGTTATCGTAAGTTTGATAACTAGGATTTTTTATGTTCTACATTATATTTTATGTTTGTAATAGAATATAGCTATTTGAGTTCTATCACGCAAATTTAATTTCTCTAAGATAATACTAATGTAATTCCTTATGGTCCCTTCGCTTAAAAATAGTTCTTCAGATATTTCTCTATTAGATAATCCTTCAGCAATCTTTTTAATAATATCGTACTCTTTTTCAGTAATATCAAAATCAGTATAATTACTATTTAAGCTGGTATTATTAAGTAAATTAGGTAATTTGGTTATAATTTCATTACCATATACATTTTGCCCTTTATATACAGCATGCAATGCAGTTACAATGGACTCAAAGTCTTGTTTCAGCATGTAACCTTTGGCACCCATATTAAGTGCTTTAATAATATAATCATCGTCTAAAAAGGTTGTTAAATAGAGAATTTTAGCATCCTTGTACATATTCAATATTTTTTCACCAGCTTCTATTCCTGTCATTTGGTCCATCCTAATATCCATTAATAAAATATCTGGTTGTAATTCCTCGTATAATTTAATAGCTTCAAATCCGTTATATCCAGTACCTATAACAGTTATATTTGGATCTGTAGTTAATATAATTTTTATAGAAGAACAAACTAACTTGTCATCATCTATTATTAATACGTTCATAGTATTCTCCGTTCTGACCATTCGAAAGGTTATGATTTACTTAAGTTATGATGTTAGAAACATTTATTTTGGGAAATGTAATAAATATTTTACATCCCTCATCTAGGGTAATATTAATGTTACCATCAAAACTTTTAACTCGATCAATAATGTTTTGTAATCCCATTCCTTCATAATATAATTGATTATCCATAATCTTTAATAATTTAATTTGTTTTTGTTTTTCAATATGACCATTATCTGAGAGGATCAATTGATACATCGCTGGATGTTCTCTAAGAATTAATGTTACGCTAGTTGCATTTGAATGCTTCATTACGTTTGATAGACCTTCTTTTATAATAGCAATAATAGAATATTTTAACTTACTATTTAAAACAGACTTTAGATCATATTCAAAGATAATAGGGCAGAAAGTAAAGTTCTTAACAATAGATTCTAAGGAGGTATATAAATCGACGGATTCATCATGCATATTATGAATACTGTTTCTAACACTTGTCATACCACTTGAGATAGAATCTTTTAGGGTACTTAAACCTTCTCTAACTGGTTCTTCTTTTGATATGGTAAGTAGTGCACCTATTTGTAATAGAGACCTAGATAACAAATGACCTATATTATCGTGTATTTCTTTTGATATTCGATTTCTTTCGTTTAATGTTGCTACATTTATTTCATAATCTTGATTTTCAAGAATACTTTGATTCTTTTCTTCTTGTAAAAGGGACAATTCTTTTGATGTATCTTGCAATTCATTGAACTCTCTTTGTAATTTAGTAGAGAAACTAGACTTGCTTTTTAGTATAAAGCTTAAAATGCAAAAAATAATTGTTAGTACAATAATATATGTCGTATACTGCTCATGATTCATAAGTAACGGTAGAAATGCTAAAGCAGTCAATATTTGATAATCATAAAGTGCTATATCATATATTAATAGGGGGATAAATATAAGGCAGTTAGGTATAAAGTAACAGATTGCTATAAATATTAAATAAAATCCTAATTTAACACGTCTATCATCAAAATAAGAATTTAATGAGGTAACTAAAACTGCAATAAGTACTGGAATAATCTCATATGAAGTTCTACCTTCTAAAAGATATAGACTAATGGCACATATAAAAATTATTATTTTATCATAGTTAAAGTACATATTAATCTCCATTCTGCCAAGTGAAAAAGTTTAATTTTCCCATTACGCCTCGTATAATAATAGCAAACAAAATAGAATAAATCAAGATAAGTAGTAAAATTTGTTAAAGAATAGCAAAACAAGAATATCTAATTTAAGTATGTATTTTTCTATAGAAATAGTTTATAATTGTTAAATAATACCACGAAGGTGAGGTGTGAAAATCTATTTTACACACTTTATTAGCAGAATGGAGATTAATATGATTGTTGAAGTAAAAAATCTGGTTAAAAGATATGATAGATTAGTATCCCTAGACCATTTTAATTTAAATGTAGAAGAAGGTGAAATATACGGTCTTCTTGGCCCTAATGGTTCAGGTAAGACAACAGCTATCTATTGTATATTATCCCTCATAAAGTATGATAAAGGAGTAGTTAAAATATTTGGTCAAGATATGACTAATTTCGCATATAACATAAAAAGAGATATTGGAATAGCCATGCAAAAAATTGCAGTTTTTAATGAATTAAATGTGTATGAAAATATATCTTATTTTTGTAGCTTATATATAAAAAGTATGAATGAAGTAAGACGACTTACAGAGGAGGTAATTCATTTAGTTAATTTAAGTGAATACTCAAAGTATTATCCAAATAAATTAAGTGATGGGCAACTAGCAAGACTTAATTTAGCTTGTGGCATAGTTCATGGTCCTAAGTTATTATTCCTTGATGAACCCACACTTAATGCGGATCCACATAGTAAACGAATCATATATAATTGCATAAAGGAATTAAATAAAAAAGGTACTACAATAATATATTCAACCCAAAGTATGGAAGAAGTTGAATTACTTTGTCATAGAATATCTTTTGTTGATAGGGGTAAAGTTGTTGCATCAGGTACACAAGATGAATTAAAAGGTATGATATCTATAGGTGAAATTATTACAGTAGAAGTTTATAATTTAACTAACCAACAATTAGAAGAAGTTGCTAGTTTTATAAGTGTTGCTGATATAAAATATATGGACAATAAACTAGTTATTCGATCTAAAAAAGGTAGTAATAATTTAATTCTTATACTGGATTATATGCAAAAAAATGGTCTCAATTTTGGAAAAGTATATTCAGAAATTCCTACTTTAAATGATGTGTTTTTAGAGATTACTGGTAAGGGATTATAGTACACGCAGAGGGGGAATTTGTATGATATTCCATTTTTATATGTATAGATTAAAAATTTTACTTAAAAACCGTAGTTTAATATTGTGGATATGTTTATTTCCTCTTATTATTGCAACTGTATATTTTTTGATATTTTTTAATGTATCTGAAGATAAGAATTTAACAAGAGTACCTGTTGCTATCCAAAAATTAGATGAAACGAAAAGTGTAGAGGAATATTTATCAAGTATTAAAAATGAAGATGGTATTTCTATGTTCAAAATATCTTATGTATCAAGTGCCGTAGGCGTTTCGCTGTTACGAAATAAGAATGTTGAAGCATTTATAACATATGATGGTAATTTTCATATTAACACTAGGGAAAGTACTAGTAAGAATATATTAAAAATTTATGTTGATATATATTTAGAAAATATAGAAATACAGGATGATTTGGTGGGCCTCTCATTAAAAGAACAGTCAGATGATGAATTATTACAAGATAAAACATGGAATTATATAACGAATGAAGTAGTTCCTAATGGTAATGAGTTACTTTATTTTTATGCCATTATCGCTTTAGCATGTATCCTAGGAAGCAACTGGGGATTTAAAGAAATGATGGAATTTTATGGTGATGATTCGCCTATTGGTTTGAAAATTCAAGCATCTACTATGGGAAAAAAATATCTTATACTTTCTAATGTTGCGGCTATCATGACCATTCATTTTGGTAGTCTTTTGATACTACTTGTTTATCTGGTAGAAGTACTTAATGTTATAAGTAAAAGAAATTATCCAATAATGATACTAATTGTTTTTATTGGCTCCTTTGTAGGTATTAATATTGGAGCATCAATATACATGCTCTTACAGACAAATAAAAGAGTAAAAAGAGCTGTTCTAAACACATTTATTATTGTGGGAAGTATAATATCAGGACTTTTTTATCCAAGGGTAAATTACTATATTATAAAGAAAGTACCAATGATTCATTATATAAATCCTGCTAGCTTGATTACGAATACTTTTTATAATTTATTATATAAAGAGGATTTATATAAAGTATATGTTAATTTATCAATATTACTAAGTTTGGGCATCTTATTTGGCTTTCTTGCTTTGTCTTCACTAAGAAGGAGGAATTATGCAGGTATTTAATGTATATTTTAAACTTATAAAAAAATGTATTCCAATATATATTATCTATTTTCTTGCATTCATTTTACTTATATTTGTTAAATCAAACCAAAGTAAAGAGATATATAATGAAGACTACAAAATAACAGTTGGTATTATAAATGACGATGTAACAGATAAGTTTGCAATGAACTTAGCAACATATTTAGAAAAATATTGTGATATAAATTTGATTGATAACAAAGCTGATTTAAGTGATAGAATATATTATGGAAATATTAATGCAATTATTGGTATTCCCTATGGATTTTTGGAAGATTTATTAGAAGATAATATTCCTAAGATTAATGTACAAGCTATGGATGAGAGCGAAATAAGTCTACAACTAAATGCATTAATAAGTCACTATATTAATTCTTTTAATGAGTATAGAAGATATGATAATGAACTAAGTGTAGATGATATTTTTAAACATTTGCAAAACAAATTATTGAATAGCGAAGTTTCAAAAAAGAATAACTTAGATGATACTTATGTGGATAAAATAATTATTGCAGAAATCTTTAATCTGTCAGGATATATTCTAATAGGCTGCCTATTTGTTACGGTAGGAACGGTCATTAATATTTATCATGATAGTCATTTAAAGAAAAGAATTACTATATCCTTATTACAAGATAGACTGATGTATGGTCAATTATTTTTAGGTAATTTTATATTCACTTTATGTCTAGATATCATATTGATAATAATTAGCTATTTATTTGCTAGGAATAGTATTAATATTTTTGTAATGATTAGATATAGCCTTAACATTTTTACATTTTCTATTAGCGCTTTAACACTTAGTTATTTTTTTGCTATGCTTTATAATAAGAAGAAAGAATTAATATATTTTATCATGATTCCCGTTGTAATAGCATTTATAAGTGGAGTATTTATTACCCAAGATAATTTAAGAAAAATAGTATTGCATGTGGGCAGTTTTAACCCTTTATATTGGTTTGTAAAAAATAATAATACAATATTAGAACTCTCTAATATTGAGAATATGAAAGAGAATAATACATTAATAAATATGGTAATACAATTATTATTTTCAGGTGTATTTTTTGTACTATCAAGTTTATTGATTAAAGAGAGAAGAGAACGTAATTAAATAATAGCTAGTAAATAATAAAATTATTTACTAGCTATTATTAGAACAAATGTTCTCAAAACTATTGATAATATTATTAAAAAGTGGTACAATAAAACAAACAAATGTTTGGCAGAGGTGGCATATGAGTTTTATTGTACAAGAAAACATGACAATAGGGAAAAAGTTAGAGATACTCTCAGATGCTGCAAAGTATGATGTTGCATGTACTTCAAGTGGTGTTAACCGTAAAGGGATGGGGAGTGGAATGGGTAATTCAGTAGCATGTGGAATATGCCATAGCTTTTCAGAAGATGGTCGCTGTATCTCTTTATTAAAAATACTATTTACAAATGAGTGTATATTTGATTGTAAATACTGTTCAAATCGTTCTTCTAATGATGTAGTAAGAGCATCATTTACGCCTGAAGAAGTATGTACTTTAACGATGGAATTTTATCGAAGGAACTATATTGAAGGATTATTTTTAAGTTCTGGAGTTTTAAAAAGTCCTAATTATACCATGGAACTAATATGTAATACTTTAAGGCAATTAAGGGAAGTTCATCAATTTAATGGATATATACATTGTAAAGCGGTACCAGGTGCTGACCCAGCTTTAATTGAGATGACAGGTTGGTATGCGGATCGAATGAGTGTTAATTTAGAACTTCCAACTGCAGAAGGATTAAAAACATTAGCACCACATAAGAATAGAAATAGTATATTAAAGCCTATGAAACAAATTCAATTAGGTAGAAGTGTGGTAAAAAATAATTATGGTTATGAGAGAATTAATAGTAATAAGAATGAACCATTACTTTCAGGAAACTATAATAATACTTCTAACATACTACAATTTAATGATAGTAACACAAGTAATTTATATAATATAAAATCAAATAATATAAATACTAATCTAAAAACGAATAATCAAAATGTAAATAATTTATATGACAATAATTTAAATGACAATAGCCTAAATGTATCTAGTCAACCTAAGTTTGGAATTGTACCAAGGCCAAGTATTAATCGTGGTTTTGTTCCAGCAGGACAAAGTACTCAGATGATTATAGGTGCTACGCCAGAGAGTGATTATCAAATTATGTCAGTATCCGAAGCATTATATAATAAGTTTCAATTAAAAAGAGTGTTCTATTCCGCTTATGTTCCTATTAATGATGATTCTATGTTACCGTCATTAACAAGTAAGACTCCTCTTTTAAGAGAGCACAGGTTATATCAGGCGGATTGGTTATTGCGTTTTTACGGTTTTAAATCAGGTGAATTATTATCACAGGAAAGACCAAATTTTAATATATTATTAGATCCAAAATGTAATTGGGCAC
>JAEWHU010000136.1 GCA_023387635.1 Bacillota bacterium | reverse complement strand
GCATGAATTGCATTATCTAAAATATTACCAAGTATAATTACCAAATCAAAAGATGTTATATTTAAATTAGTAGGAATATTTAGTCCTACATTGACTTTTATATTGTCCTCTTCTGCTTGTTGTAATTTGAAATTAATCATACTATCAATAACAACATTACCAGACTTTGCATATTCTTTAATTGCATAACATGAATCCGTCATTCTTACTATGTGATCTAATACCTTTTCTTTTTCATTCTTTTGTATCAGAATTTTAATTGTTGATAAATGATTGGATAGATCATGCTTAAAAGATTTCACCGACTTAAGAGAAGTTTGTATTAATTCAAACTGATTGTTATAGTATATATTTTCTTGCTCTAGAAAGACCTTTTCCATTCTATCTTTATACATCATAGCTAGTTTTTCATATAGATAAAATGTGGAAAAATTAATAGCAAACAATAACACTAAGCCTATGACTGTATATAACATCTCCATGTTAGCTGATAAACATAATAATATACTTATGTAAATTGAAACTAAGGGCATTATTATTATGCAAAACCAATATAATGTAGGTATTGGATTATCATCTTTAACATTCCTATAATTTTTTATTATAATGTAAACCGTATAGGATACTAACTTAATAGCAAATGTTCCTAGTAGCGAAGAATAAAACCTGGTAGTAAATGTGCTTGATATATCCGTAAATACTGGAATTTGTATATATCCAAATATAACAAGAATAACAACTTCTATAACCATTAAAATTAAATATATATATGTAGATGATAGAATACATTTTTTTATGTTAAAGCTATAGTTTAAAGATATTAGAAAAAATAAAACCAAATTCGTAAATATCATTAATATAGGAATATAAAAAAATAAATAAATTACTCCTGTAGCAAGATAATAAATAGTATATAATATAAAATTCCTACTTCTCTTTATCCTAGTTGTGTCAAAAAAAATTTTCATATAGCAATAAATAATAAAAGTACTTAAAATATTTGATATCAAGTAGAATATTTGGTAGGTAGAAATTTGCATATTTACAACACTTCCTTTTCGTATTTGATTTGATATTCCCGTACATACTTACGCTGAGGTTGACTTATAGGTATTACCTCTTTGTTTGTCATTGTCAACTGCTCATATTGAAATTCAGCAACATGTCTGTAGTTAATCAGATATGATTTATGACAAGCTATAAAATTATATTTTTCAACTTGCTCATAAACTTCTTTCAGGGTACCATAAAAAATATCATCACCATCTAATGTCACCATTCTTATTTGTCTATCCATACTTTCAAAATATATTATTTCCTTAATTTCCTTTCTAACTGATTTACGTCCTTGTTTATAACAAAAAACATTATTCAAATTATTTGTAAGTTCCAATGCTTTTTTTAATACCTTTATTATTTTATCAGATTGAATTGGTTTTATTAAAAAATTCATAGGTCTTACTTCAAACAAATCCATAGCATAGCTATCTTTACCAGAAATATATACAATTAACACTATTTCATTTTTAATTTCATCACGTATCTTTCTGCCTATATCAATGCCACTTATACTCTGAAGTTCGATATCTAGAAAAATCAAATCATAGGAGGTTCCATTTTGAATTTCACTATAAAGTTCTTCACCACTATAGAAAACATCTACTTCAATTCTTTCATTTGTTGTTTTATTGAATTCCCATATAATATTTTCAATATAAGAGCAGATCTCTTTCTCATCATCGCATATTGCTACACGAAACATAATACGCCCCCCTTAACCTTAATTTTACATTCACAGCAATTATAACATAATTCTGACATATTTTACATATTATTTTTACATAATTTTTCATCTTTTTATTAAATATTAATAAAAAACCAAAAAAAATAAGTGATAAATATTTGCAATATTTAAGCACTTATTTTATATATATATATATTATTTATTACACTAACCAATCATTTTTCCTTATGTACTTATCCTTTAACTGCGCCAACTGTCATTCCATCAATAAAATATCTTTGAAAACACAAAAAAACAATAAATATGGGCAATATTGCAAAACAAGAACCAGCTATCAATAAGTCGTAATTATTACCATATGGTGTTAACAAAGTATTCAAACCAATGGGTAAAGTAAACTTATGTTTATCCCTATATACTAATAGAGGCCAAAGCATATTATTCCAAGCTCCCATGGAACTAAGTATTGCCATAGCTGCAAATGCTGGTTTCGTAATTGGTAGCATTATCTTAATACATATTCCATATTCTGTTGCACCATCAATTCGTCCAGCATCTAAAAGCTCTTTGGGCAAACCTCTCATATACTGCCGAAAGAAAAAAATTGTTGAAGCTCCACACAGCCCAGGCAATATTACACCTGCTGTTGTATTTATTAGTTTTAGATGAATCATTTCTTGGTATAAAGGTAGCATCAATATTTCAAACGGTACCATCATTGTCGCAATTACTAAAAAAAATAGCAGATTTTTAAATCGAAATTCATACATGGATAATCCATATGCAACAAAATAGCATATCATTAATGTCAGTGACACAGTTATTAGCGTAAGAAACATACTATTTTTAAACCAAATAAAATAATCATGCTCCCCTGTAAATAAGTATATGTAATTATTTAATGTCATTGTAGTAACATCTAAATTAACACTTAATCCTCTCCGAATTAATTCTTGACCTGGTCTAAAAGAAGCCAATACCCCTGCAAAAAAGGGAAATACAACTAAAGTACATAATAATAGAAAAAACGTAGTTGAAAATATACTTACTATTCTATTTTTCTTTGTCATTCCTATACTCGTTTCTTTCCTAGAAGTCGTATTTTTTTTCATGTCTACTCCTCCTTCTTAAAGGTACTATTTAATGTTAGTTGTAATAAATTAATTACCAAAGCTATTACTAATAGTACCAAACCAACTGCAGAAGCATAACCAAATTGGTTTTTATCAATCCCACGTCGATATAAATAACCTACAATTGTAAGGCCTATATTATTGGGTGAATTATTACCTGCCCACAACATAAAACTTTCGAGAAACATTGCTAAACCTGCATATACACTAATTGTAACGACATAAATTGTGGTAGGTTTTAATAACGGTAATGTAATATATCTAAACTTTTGAACACTTGATGCACCATCAATATCCGCTGATTCATAAAGGGCAGTATCTATACTCTTTAGACCAGAAAGGAAATATAACATATTAACTCCAGTCCATCTCCAACAAGCAATTAAGACTAAAGCAAACAATCCTGTTGATTTCATTTTAAGCCATTTAATTGGCTCCATGCCAAACCAGCTAAGAAATTGATTCATCTGTGATGTTGGAAGTTCACTAAACATAAGTCTGAATATGGTGCCAGATACTGCAACTGAGGATAATGCAGGTAAATAAAGCAATGCTTTTAATAATCCTTTTGCTTTAACTAACCTACTATCAATTAGCGAAGCATATAACATAGGAAAAGGAATCAAAAAAACTAATGTAAGTAGCATATACTGAAAACTGTTTTTAACTGCTGTATGAAATATTGTGTCTCTTAATAATTTCTTATAATTATCAAGTGCAACCCATTCTATTTCTCCTGGTAATATTGATTGAAAACTCATTTTAACAGTGCTAAATAATGGGTAAATCCAAAAGAAAGCAAAACTCAAAATAAAGGGTAATATCATTACATAGGGCGTAGCTTTTTGCGAGTATAAAATCTTTTTAAATTTCATTCTATCACTCCTCCTTTTCAAGACACAAGGCAAGATAATTAGCTAAAAGCCACTTATCTAAGGAGTGCTTAAAATAAAATTTTAAGCAACTCCCTAATTCCTTAAATAAATTTATTAATCTCTTGATTTATAGACTAATAATTCTATAAACGATATATAATTATTTTATTGTTCTAAGCTAATAATATCTTGTGCTTCTTTAAGTGCTTCATCAACATTCATATTTTCTTCAAGAACTTTATTTAATGTAATATCGCAAAATTGTTCATTTATTGTAGGGCTAATTTTAACCACACTTATTTTTCCTATTTCATCTTTAATCTCATTTAATGTATCAAATGGATTCGTTGCAAAGTAAGCTAAGAATTTATTATTCTTGTCAGTTGTAATTTTTTCATCTGTCCAAATAGATGTATTACATGTATCAAAGCCTAACACTTCCCAAATTCCCACATTACCTTCATAGGATAATTTAGCAAAAGAAATAAAGTCTGCAGCAAGTTCGGCATTTTTAGACTGTTTAGATACTATGGTTCCAGTTCCACCAATACCTACGGAACGTGGCTGACCTTCTGTAAAAGAAGGACATGGAGCAATTGCAAATTTACCAGCCATTTCTGGCATGTAGTTAACAAATCTTGACATGTACCACATAGCTTTTGGAAAAGATGCTATATTACCATCAATAATATTTGCAAAGCCTTCTTCTAAGTCAACGTGTCCACCAGGTGAAATCATTGCAACATTGTCAGCTAACCATCCTTGTTGCATTGTAAGCATTTTCTTAACGGATTCTAACTCAACATTTGCCTTACCACCTTGACCACCAGTCCAATCCTCACCATATTCAGCCATCGCAACCCACATCCAGTCAACACCTGCAGTATCAACAGATGTCATTCTTACTTCTCCATTAGACGCCTTATATAGCTCTTTTCCCGCATTGGTGTAGTCATCCCAAGTCTTAATCTTAGTATAATCTATGCCATATTTTTCAAGTATTTCTATATTGTAATACATTACTGTAGCTCCAACATGTGTAGGAGCACCATAATAATTACCATCCTTACTATATATGTCTAAACGTGCCTGAACTATATCTCCTTGATATGGTTTAATTGCATCATTGAGAGGATGAAATTGAACTTCACCTTCAAGAAAGTTCGGGAATTGCCCTATTTCTACATCACATAAATCAGGAGCCCCAACACCTGTTTGATTAGCCATCTTTAATTTATTATGCATATCTCCGTATGGGTAGGTTGTAAACGTAATTTGAATTTGTCTATCTGGATTTAACTCATTCCATTTCTCTAACATACTAGCGTAAAAAGTATTGTGTAGTTCCACAAAGGACCACATTTCCATATGTACACCACCATCAGGGCCCACTGTTGAAACTGCTGTAGCTTCTACTTCATCGGTATTTGCTTCTACATCATCTGTTGTAGCCTGTTTTGTTTTACATCCTGCAAATAATGTCACTACCATTGTTAAGCATAAAAGAATTCCTAGTAACTTTTTCATAATACAAATCCTCCCTTTTCCTCGGAATGTATCTCCATTCCATACTTTAATACAATAAATTAATTTAGAAATATGCGAATTCTACATATAATCATATGCATTATATACAATACTTTTCAATCGTATATATTATTCTTATGTAATAATTATTATATTATAGAGTAATTCACATATGTTTCTGTATATATTTTACAATGTATTTTTTTACTTGTCAATATTATTTTTATAAAAATAATATTACTTTAGATAAATCTAAACTAATGTTTATATGTAGTAAAAGCAGTTATTTAGACATAAATCATAATAAATTTACAGCATATATAACCTTTAATTGATACTTTCTTCTTTCATTTTTATATTATCTACATTTTTAGATGATAGATTAATTTTCAAATATTTGTTACTCTTAATAAAAGATTCACTTCATATAAAAAGGTCATAAAAAACTGACCTCCCATAAGTTAGATTTTTTAGGTCTCTAACTTATGGGGGTCAGTTCAAAAATCATTTATGACCATAGGATAAACAGATTTAATTAACATGTGTAACAATTCTTAGTAAAATAGAATCTAACTATTTTGACTGTAAACATCAACTTCTTCATTATCTTTTATTTCAAGTACATCATTTATTACTTCTTCAATGCTTTTTTCATTCTTTATTTTTATAGTGCTAACAACCACCAGTGCTGTAGAAATAAGCCCAATAATAATTATTACAGGAATATTTATTGATGATTGAGATGCATCCTCATTAGAAAACAAAATATTAGGTAATACGCCAGCTAAATTAATAACAAAATGTAAATATATTGCTGAAATTATGGATTTTTTCTTATAGCATACATATCCTAAAAACAATCCAAGAACAAACGCATATGATGATTGCACTATATTAAAATGCATAATGCCAAACATCAATGCTTGTAAT
>JAEWHU010000052.1 GCA_023387635.1 Bacillota bacterium | reverse complement strand
CTGGGATACTATTCAGAAAAATGCATATTATATCTAATGTACACAAAAAGGCAACTATACATTTTTGTGTACATTACCTAATCATTATTATTTAAAAAACTAATATTTTTAATTTTAAAATTCGTAATCCTATAAAAGTTAAAAATCCATTGTAAAATTCTATAGAAATTAATTAGTATATTGTCGCTTTAAGCTTTTTAATCTCCCATAATTAAAATAAAGAATATAAAAAACAGCTCTACTTGATTTTTATATTTTTTAATCAGTACTAAAATATATAAATAAATGATATCCCATTTTAAACATAATGAGAAGTATGTTTTACTTCGCAATTGAGAAATATTACGAATCAATAATTTTTCTTAACAAAGACAAGAGCGTGTTCCTGCATTCTTCTTGCGAATGTAAATCTTCCACTATCATGTATGGTTTTTGCCCTTCCATCACAGTATAATTTGATTTATATTGTATAATATACTCTAATTCGCCTTTTTTAAAATAAGTATAATATATGATTTGTTCCTCCGTGATATTGTCAGTATCCTTATGCCATATCCTTTGCTGATAATGATAAATATTGGCCATGTTGATACCACTCATGAACGAAGCATTTTCTGAATTTAATAATTCAACCAGTTCTTTAAATGTATTATTTTCATATACCGATTGAATCTGAGAAAAATCCTTTGATATGAGTACATTCACTTCGACATTACTATACAATGTTTCAAATAATAACGCCAACTCTACATTGGAATTCTTCTGGAAAGTAACACATCCTATGGAAGTATATCGATGCTCTAGCATATTATTTAAATTTAAAAGTAAATCTAACCCATTACTCCCCATATAATCCAGATATAATTGGTATCTCTCATAATCATCTACAGATACCCGTGAAAAACTTACGTTTCCTTTCTTATCAAATTCGGGGAAGCAATCCTTAATCCCCTCAGATGAATTCAAAGAATATTCCTTATATAAATTATCCACTATTTTGTCCGTGTCTACGTCTATATTATATATCTGTTGAAAATTAATTATATCATTCTGCGTTTTAATACTTGGTATCGACATCGGGATATATTTTGTAATATATTCGTATGGGCTACAATTGTTTATACCTGTAGCTTCTTCTGATTGAACATCCAAGGAAGAAGATGGTTTTAAATAATGAGTATAAAATAAAACCATTATTAAAATTAAGATTGCTATTAATGATACAAGCAATAATTTAAACTTTTTCTTTTTTTTATACTTGTTCAAAGTTACCTCCCCAGAAACGACAAAACTAATTATAGTTTTATAGATGGTTTGTAATAAATTAACCGACATTACAACGGTGTTTTCAATTGTCATTTTAGTTGTATTCTCAATTTTATTAAGATAACGACAAAACCCCTCAATTTGCAACTTCGTGCTATGGTTATACTGTCATGTACCAATATACACCATATTTGTCCACCACTTCGGCGGTACATGCGCTCCACGGCAAAGGTCCTAAGGGAAACACTACAGTTCCTTCTGCTACCAACATTTCGTATGCTTTTCTTACCTCATCCTCATTGTTAAAGTTTATGCCGTAACTCATTGTTGGGCGCGATTGTTTCATGTCTGATTTCATCATGATTTCCACAAAGCTCTCATTGTGCGATTCACTTACAGCAAATATTTCCTCACCATCTTTATACATTGCTGCGTGTATGTAGGTCCCGTCCGGGAATTTCTCGTTAAATCCCAAAGTCATTCCAAAGGCTTCCTTGTAAAACTCCACTGCTTCCACTGTGTTTTTAATATATAGCGTTGCACTCAATTTCATCCTCAACATCTCCTTATAAAATATAATTAATCCTGCTTTAAAAACCACTCGACAAATTCAAATTTGTCTGTTACTTTGCACAGTTTATTATTTCAAAATATAATTGGTAGCTCATAACTCTCCTATTTAGATATTAATAATTGATAAAGTATGTATTTTTAATATATCATTTAATGGATAATATTTCAAATTTTATTCACTGAATCAATACTTTTAGTTGAAGAATAATTAATGGAAACGACAAAACTAATTAAAGTTTTAACTGCATTTTGTAATTTATATAATAATTCTGGGACCTCATCATGTTCTAATTGATCTCTTATCGTCTTAGTTATTTTTGGTATTAAATGCAGTAATGGAGCGGGATTCAAAGAATCCCACTCCAAATCAAATAGAAATACAAATAATTTTATCTATCAATCTATTAATAACATACAATCTATGATATCTACTTAATAAGTTCGCGTATATTTTCTCCTTGAATTTCATCTGCAATCCACTTAATTACCGCAAAATTACCTTTTGAAATATCGTCTAATTCATAATTTATTTTCATTACTTTTTGTTGAACTATAAAATTTGTGGCCCCCAGACAAATTATAGACTTTTTTAAAGCCATTACCTAACAAGATGTTTTGTGTAGCATTTCCCGTAACACCTTTATTACAATAGGTGACTGTTAACGTCTCTTTATCTAAAGTCTCCATCTGTTCTCTTAACTTGCTATGTGGAATATTAATTGCACTGTCAACATGGGAATCTTCATACTGCTTATTTACTCTTGCATCAATAATTTGTATCTCTTCTCCAGACTGTAATCGTTGTGTTAATTCAGTTGAGGTAATAAGTGCTCGTTCTTGATTTAGTGCATTATCTAAAATCATCCCTGTATAATGTACTGGGTCCTTAGTTGTTGAAAATGGGGGTGCATAAGCTAAATCTAAATGGAATAATTCATCTACTTTTGCACCATAAGTAATTAATGTTGCAAATATATCAATACGCTTATCGACACCTACATAACCTATAATTTGTACACCTAGTAGTCTCTCCGTTTCTTTATCTGCAACAGCTTTGATCAACATTTCCCTTCCATTGAAGTAAGAAGGCTTGTCTGGCTTAATATTATGGCATACAACTACATCATACCCTTCCTTACGAGCGTCACGTTCTGTTAGTCCTGTCGTAGCGACTGTCATATCAAATAGTTTATAGATACCGGTACCTAAATTACCACGATAATACAACGAACCTCCTGTTATTTGGTCACCTGCAATTCGACCTGTTTTATTTGCAGTAGAGCCCAGTGGACGATATGATGGTTTATTGGTAATTAAAGAATAGGTTTCAATACAATCTCCACATGCATAGATATCTGTTAGATTTGTTTGCATACATTGGTTAACCTTAATTGCACCAGTTTCACCTATCGTAACACCAGCAGATGTTGCTAATGATACATTTGGTTTCACACCAGTTGCCATAATTACTAATTCACCAGGTATCTCTGTTCCATCTTCTAGTATAACTTTATTACCATTAATTTCAATAATCGCTGTACTCTTAATCATATTTATTTTCTTCTTGGTTAGCATTACTTCAAGGTAAAGAGACATATCTTCGTCTAGATTTGGAGCAATATAAGGTGCTTTTTCTAGTATTGTTACTTCAATTTGCTTTTCAATTAGATTTTCTAGCATTTCAAACCCAATAAATCCTGTGCCAACAATTACAGCAGTTTTAGGATTTTGATTTTCAATAAATGTAGCAATCTTTTTAGCACTTTGTACATTTCGCAAGAAGAATACATTTGGATTATCCACTCCTAATATGTTAGGTACGATAGGTGAGGCTCCTGTCGCTATTACTAATTTATCATATCCATCAACAAACTCTTCTCCTGTCACTAGGTTTTTTACGGTTAATACTTTCTTATCTGGATTAATACGTAAAACTTCATGTGCGGTATGAATATCTATATTATATTTTTTCTTGAAAAAATCAGCATCTCTAGGTACTAACTCCCCCAGGTCTTTAACATCCCCACCAATA
Source organism: Bacillota bacterium (assembly GCA_023387635.1). GTDB lineage: Bacteria > Bacillota > Clostridia > Lachnospirales > Lachnospiraceae > Anaerocolumna. The sequence goes on along the minus strand of JAEWHU010000052.1, from coordinate 7,199 downwards.
TAATATGGTAGACCACATCCGGAATAAGAAATATCAAGATCTTTTTCGTAGATTACAATTTCTGCATGGTCATTATTTCTTCTAGCTTTCGCAGCTGCAGAAGTACCTGCCGCTACTGCACCAATTACAACAATTTTCATAAGAACTCCTTTGCTAATACACTTTCTAAAGCATATACATTAGATTGAACATCACCAATGACTGCCACCTTCATTACTTACTCTCCTAACTAGCAACAACATCCGCCACCACAGCAGTTGTCTTCATTATTTTCTTTTGTTTCGTCTAATAGTTGTTCGGATACTTCTAGCCAAGCAGCAAATTCATCGTTTGTTGGATAAGTACCTGTCTTCATAACAATATCGTCCACCATTGTTATTGGGAGAATGGAAACACCATCTTTATGAATCATTTCATTGATAAGCTTATTTTTCACAAATTCATTTGGTGTACTCGATAAATTATAGCGTGCAACATCCAAACCATTCTTTTTTAAGTTATTGATTACGGTGGATACTCTTAATAACTCAGTATCAACACCTACTCCACAAATTCCAGTTTCACAGCACATTGCTGGCTCAAATATAAACATCTTTTTCATTTTAATAACCATGCCTTTCTCATTACCTGCAAATTTTGGGCCGCAGGCACAAATTTGGGTTTTCTTTCATTTATTCATTAACAAACCATTTTTTTGTATTATTTGCTATTTTTACGAGTATTAACATAACAGGTACTTCTACTAGGACACCTACAATTGTTGCTAAAGCAACTGGTGAAGTAGCACCAAATAAAGCAATTGCTACTGCAACCGATAACTCAAAGAAATTTGAAGCGCCAATCATACCAGCTGGTGCAGCAACAGAATAAGGTAATTTTAATATTTTTGCTGCAATATAAGCGATAAAGAAAATTAAAAATGTTTGGATAATTAGTGGCAATGCGATTAACACAATATGCAATGGGTTATTTATTATAACATTTCCTTGGAATGAGAAGATTATTATTAACGTAAGCAATAACCCAATGATAGTAGTATTATTAAATTTAGGGATAAAACTTTTGTTAAAATATTCCTCACCCTTATTCTTAACAACAAAAGTTCTTGTAAGAATTCCACCAACTAGCGGTATTACAACAAATAATACAACTGATAAGATTAATGTATTCCAAGGGACCGAAACATTAGATATCCCAAGTAGGAATTTAACAATTGGTACAAATGCTATTAAAATAATTAAATCATTCGTTGCTACTTGCACAACTGTATAAGCTGGATTGCCTTTTGTTAAATGACTCCAGACAAAAACCATTGCTGTGCATGGAGCTGCACCTAATAAAACAGCACCAGCTAAATAATCTTTTGCTAAATTTGCCGGAATTAAACCTCTGAAAACCACATAGAAAAAGAAATAGGCAATACCAAACATAGTAAATGGTTTAATTAACCAATTCGTAATCCATGTAACATATAAACCTTTTGGGTTTTTTCCAACATATTTTACACTCTTAAAATCTACTTTCATCATCATAGGATAAATCATTAGCCATATCAAAATAGCAATAGGAATAGATACGTTGGCGTACTCAAATTTACCTAAAAATTCAGGAATCCCAGGTAGATATTTTCCAATTAAAACACCTATTGCCATACATAATATAACCCATATAGTTAAATACTTCTCAAAAAAACCAATTCCTTGATTACTTTCTTCTTTCATTACAATAACGATGCCTTTCTCACTACCTGCAAACTTTGGGCCGCAGGCACAAATTTGCGTGTGAAATATTTATCTTTCACATTAGTTCCTCCATCATTACTTATCACGGTAGTTAACCATTGGTATCTACCAGTGAAATTCTTAGAATTACAAATTCTTTAACTTATCACCTTTCATTTCGTCACAGCTCCAAGAGATAACAGCTGTATTACCCTTAGCATGTTCATTAACTTTATTGATCCATTCTATCTCATTACTAGCTTTTACTTTTAAGACTGGATTGGTTGTTTCTGTAGCATATAAAGATGAATTAATAATCCACCATTTGCTTTGTATACCAGCACGTTTTAAGTCTTCTTCAAGTCTTAATGCTTCAAATACAGGTGTTGTTTCTGCCAATGTTACAATCATAACAGCAGTTTCTTTTTCATTACGAAGTCTTGGGAGTAATTTCTTAACAGACTCCGGAGTATCCCCCATAGTTCTTTGCACTTCTTTATGATAACTTTGCGTAGAATCCAATAACAAAAGTGTATGCCCTGTAGGGGCTGTGTCGATTACAACAACCTCATTATCTGCACGATCCACAATAGTAGCAAATTCACGAAATACTGCAATTTCTTGGGTACATGGAGAACGTAAATCTTCTTCTATATACGCAATATCATTGTCTGACAAATCATTTGCTCTTGCCTTAATTAATACTGTTTCTTGATATTTCTTTAATACAGCGTGTTCATCAATGTGACTCATTGTTATATTTTCTTGTTCTTCAATCACATATTTTAAATGAGCAGCTGGGTCTGTGGTAGATAGATGAACTTTACATCCTTTTTCTGCTAAACCAAGTGCTATGGCTGCCGCTACTGTTGTTTTACCAACACCGCCTTTTCCCATTGTAAAAATAACCTTTTTCCCAGATAGATATAAATCATCAATTACATCTTTTAATTTAGCTAGATCTTTCGATATGATTTCAGTTGAATTAGTTTGATACTGATCTACACTTAAAAAGGAACGTATATTATCTATACCCATGACATTGTATGCTCTTAATGGAATGGTAAACGTATCTATATTTTTAAGTTCTTCTGGCATATTATTAAGAGCTTTATTTTGTTTTTCATATAGACTTAGTGAAACGCTATCATCATAAGATTCCAATACACCGTTTATTACTAGTGTCTGATTACAAATTCCTATTTCTTTCAATTCTTTTGAAGCCCTAGAAGCTTCTTTTAACGGTGCTTCATCAGGTCTTGTTACTAAAACTAATGTAGTCAATTCTGAATCACTTAATGTTGCCACTGCCAACTTATAAATGTCTTTACGTTCTTCAAGTCCAGATAATTGACCAAGACAAGATGCTCCGTGGGTACTCTCGCTAATAAATCCGCTCCAAGCAGATGGCAATTGTAACATCCTTAATGTATGACCTGTTGGTGCTGTGTCAAAGATAATATGGTCATATTCATCTTGTGCATTTTTATCTGTTATAAAATTTGAAAACTCATTAAAAGCAGCAATTTCAACAGTACAAGAACCTGATAATTGTTCCTCCATATTGATAATAACCTCTTCAGGTAATAGTCCACGATATGGTGCAACTACACTTTCGCGATATTCAGCCGCAGCTTGAATAGGATCTAGATTAGCCACAACTAATCCATTTACTGTTTTAATTTCTGTTCCCTTGGAATTCAAATCTGTTTCAAACACATCCTGTAAGTTAGATGCTGGATCAGTACTAACTAGTAATACCTTTTTCCCTTGGTCTGCTAATGCAACTGCAGTTGCACAAGCTGCAGAAGTTTTACCAACACCACCTTTACCAGTATAAAATATGTATTTTGTTAAATTCTTTTTTTCTGGATTAAATATCTTACTCATAACAACCTCCATTTTATTTCGGGTAGTATCTATCAAATTTGTATATCTGTATATTGAATAAATTCATCATTCGTCATATAAGTACTCATCTTTATAACTTGATTATTAACCAATGTTACAGGTAAAATTTTATGTCCATGTTTGTTCAATAGTTGATGAATTAGTGGATTTTTAATAAAGGCATTCGGATTTTGGCTCAAATTATATCTTTTAATACAAGCACCTTTTTGGCTTAAATTATTAATAACAGTAGAAACTCTCAGCAATTCTGGATTAACACTAGGGCCACATACTCCTGTGGAACAGCACATTGGTGGATCATAAATCTCGATTTGATTAATATTATGTTTCCTCTCCTATTTCACACTCCTTATTACACGATTCACAAATGCATCCATTTGTTGGAGTTACAATCCCCATAATGAAATACATCATCTGATTTGACCTTTGTAAATCCAAACTATACTTCATCCAGGTTCCCTCTTTTCTACTTACAACTAAACCACTATCCATTAGTATTTTCATATGGTGTGATAAAGTTGGCTGTGTAAAATTAAAGTATTTTTGAATGTCACATGCACACCGCTCTCCACAAGATAGAATATCTATTATCTTTAATCTATTAGAATCAGCAATTGCTTTTAGTACCTTTGTATATTCTTCATAATTATCTTTCATACTTTTCCTCCTTACATAGATAAGTGTCTATATGTATAATATAGATAACTATCTATATTGTCAATAATTATTTCACTATTTATTAGATGAATTTTGTTATTCATATATAATCATCAATATATTATATTATCCTAACAGTTATTTATTCATATTTTATCTGTTATAGTAAATCTTTTGTAGTAAACAACATTGAATTTACATTGATATTAAAACTATCGATAAATTTCATACGTATTATTACTTAACGACATGGATTTTCCTTCATACATGGGCACCTTCTTTCTGTCACGTGCATTATGCGGGTTATACTAATACATATGCTTAACACTAAATGGATTTAACAATGGACCTAATATCTTGCCAATAGCAACACTCCCTCCATATTATTAATAAACATCGATTTATATCTAATTACTAAATTCAAAATTGTAATAAATAGATACATTTCTATATATTATTCTTTTTCTGATTTTTAGTTCCAAATATTAATATTCAATTCGGTTAATTAAATTGTTGCGAAACAAGAAAAGTAATATTACGAATATTTATTTCATACACTTACATTTATATATATTTAATCTTAAAAGATAAAGTTAAGTTAGTACATTATTAAGACATAAAAAAAGAAAGCCTGTAAATTAAGGCTTTCGGGGTAAAATTGATTACATTGTTCATCAAGTTCTGAGCTTATAAATATTTCAAACCTCATATGTAAATAAAATCCTTATCCTTGCATATTTTGTTCGTTTACATAAATTAGTAGGTATATATTGCGAACAACTTTGAAGTAATTCAACTGCATAATATGTTTATTTTGTGGGTATTGTCTATTTATTTTCTATCCTCTTTTTCATCAACAGAACGAAAAAGGTACTTATTAATTCAATTGCATAAGAACGCCTCTCGCTTCTTTTTATTTTAGGCAAAACGTCTTTCGAAATATATGCACTATAAACCACGCTTGGATTCGCTGGGCGTATAAAAGTGTGATACAAGAAATCATCGGGAAATATGTATGTGTCCCTTTCAGTTTTATATTGTTCCAAAAAGTCCATACACTTCAAAAACCATTCAGTACCCAGTGCAATAGGCGAATATGACATCAGGTTTATTATATTCAAGAAAGAATATTTTTCGTTACCAATCAATACATCATTTTCGTAAAGTGGCAGACATACACCGCCGGCGCTTGCGTGGTATGCCTTGTCTTCAAACCAATGTATGCCATAATCCCCACGCGTCTTTTGGTATCGCGGATCGATTATATAATTCACTATGTCATCAATTTTTTTCTTCGTTTCTTTGTCGGTTATGTAATTATATAGATACAGCATACCCATTAAAGTATTTATTGTCGGTAGAGGAACTTCACCCATTTCACAATTATGTATGTCTTTTAAGACAGGCGTAACTTTCCATATTTTAGGTCGCTGCCTTATTTTTGATGGATCAGTCTCATAAAAATCAAATTCTTGTATCTCTGCGATTTTATACACCTTATTAATTCTTGCCGCTATATAATCAACTATATCATTATTACAATATCCAGCTTCTAACAAATAAAGGATAATACTCAACCCATGGACATGACTCCAATGTAGTACGCCTGATTCATTGGGAGTTATTAAATATAGATATACATCCCGCATATATTCTACTTTTTCGTCAAGTATAGGCATACCTGCTTTAAACCCGAGTTTGGTAAAAAACGGCATAAACATTTCAAAGCAATCCTCGTAGCAATTATGTACAAATGCGTACAGTTTATTGTTGGGCATAGATTTAAAATCTTTAAATTTATCAAAATAAGTAAGCGTCGTTCTCACTTTTTCAATTTGCATCAATTCCTCTACCAATTCACCTGCATTATAAGAGTCTTTTTCGATCATTGACTCGTTCATCATGCGAAGTTTTATCGCAGGACCACCGTTTTCAACCAACCATTGTATGTTTTCCATATGAACCTCCTGTACTTTATATAAATAATCCGATCTTGAAAATATAATTAGTTCGCCGTCAAACCTACAGGCACATTAAGAATATACTATAATTTAACATTTATTCGATTGTTAATAGATGTGAATTATGTTATTTACATCTAACTACTAATATTTTAATGGGGCGTAATATTTTCTTTCATAAATTACAGCATCAGGGTTAGTATTAATTTCTTTGTCAGTTTCAATATAACTCATGTAAGAAATTTCATTGATTTGAAAATGCCAATTCACTTCTTGAATAGGCGGATATAACACTTCTATGTATTCTTTCGGCATTAATTCTTTAAAATTATCAACTGGATGACTTACCGCATCACAATCTTCCCATGAATTACCCCGTACCGTCATCACTAAAAACTTCTTTAATCCGGTGTCTGCACCAACAACTCCTTCAGGTAGATTATCTAAAGAATTAACAAAGCAACCCCAAATCCTGTCGCCGCTTTCCCATGAATTCGCTCTCTTTTCACCTAGTAAACTACTCCAGACGCTTATTATTGTATATGGCATGCAAATAATATCCATATTCTTCATTTGAGTCTCGTATTTCCGAAAATATTCGCCAATAAAATCAGAAGTATTACCATAATACTTTGGGACTCCGGCGAACTTTAGAGCTTCGGGATATTCAATGATATCGAAGCGGTATTCGAAAGATTTGAACCGAGTAAATTTGTTTTGATTTGGGTTTTGTGTGTTTGATGATTCCATTTTAGATTCCTCCTGTTATAATATTAAATATATATAGTTCATGGGAAACATTTAGTCTTAACATCAAATCTATTTATCATTATTCACCTTTAATGATGATACTATAGGCAGTATAGAACGACCATTCCACATATCTCCAATCCCCAATTCTTTTGGTGTGATATTTTGGTAATGTCCTCTTATACCTTCTATGTCAATA
>JAEWHU010000386.1 GCA_023387635.1 Bacillota bacterium | reverse complement strand
TGATAAAGTTAATTGTTGTGAGATGGGATGGTCCTCTAATACAAAAATACCATGTTAACTATTGGTAAGAAGCAAATTAAGTATTAAGAACATCTAAATATTAAGGAGGTCACAAAATGAACAATATTATTAAGAGTATCGAAAATGCTCAACTTAAAGAAACTGTTGCAGATTTTAACGTAGGGGATACTGTTAAAGTATACGCTAAAGTTAAAGAAGGTAACCGTGTAAGAACTCAGATTTTTGAAGGAACAGTACTTAAGAGACAAAATGGCGGAGCAAGAGAAACATTTACAGTTAGAAAATCTTCTAACGGTATTGGTGTTGAAAGAACTTGGCCAGTACATTCTCCAAATGTTGAGAAAATCGAAGTTATTCGTCATGGTAAAGTAAGAAGAGCTAAATTATTCTACTTACGTGATAGAGTTGGTAAGAGAGCTAAAGTTAAAGAAGCTATTAAATAATCTTCTTTACAACGAGAAGTGTATGAAAGGGACAACTACTTAGGTATTGTCCCTTTTTTAAAACCACTAGGATGGCATATATTTGTTTTGGAAAAGTGAACTTAGATTAGGGAAATGCGCAAAAAGCAGCGCAGAAATGTGGTGAAATATGGAGTTTAATTTTGAGAAGGAAAATAAAAAGCCTCTAATAAAAAAAATAATGATTGAAAGTCTTATTTGGATTGTAGAAATTGTATTAGTAATATCACTAGCATATATTGTAGTAGATTATGCATTTGAAAGAACTAGTATGATTGGTGATTCTATGGAAACTACTTTATCTAGTCAAGATAAAATTGTAATTAATAAATTAGCGTATCGTTTTAGCGAACCAAAGCGATTTGATGTGATAGTATTTAAACAAGATGATAAAGAGCATAGCTTTTATAACATAAAGAGAATTATAGGTTTACCAGGTGAAACTGTAGAAATCAATGGTGGCGTTGTATACATCAATGGGACTGCCCTAAGTGAACCAATTAATATAGAGGAAATGAATAATAGTGGTTTAGCAGGTGAAGAAATCACATTGCATGAAAATGAATATTTTGTATTAGGTGATAACAGAAACAATAGTGAAGACAGTAGATTTGCCAATATTGGTAATATTTTAAAAGATGATATTGTCGGTAAAGCTTGGATAAAAACTAATAAATTCGACTTTATCGATAAGATGAACTTAAAGAAAGAGGTAGAATAGATGCATTTTCAATGGTACCCTGGTCATATGACAAAAGCAAGACGTATGATGCAGGAGGATATAAAGCTAATAGATGTTGTTGTAGAATTAGTAGATGCAAGAATACCACTCAGTAGCAAAAACCCAGATATAGATGATTTAGCTAAAAATAAATCACGAGTTATCTTGTTAAATAAGTATGATCTAGCGGACTCAAGATATACAGAATTATGGAAAAAATATTTTGAAGAAAAAGGATACTTTGTTACTCTAGTTAATTCAAAAAACGGAAATGGTGTAAAAAAAGTTCATGATGTGGTACAATTAGCATGTAAAGAAAAAATTGAACGAGATAGAAAAAAAGGCATATTAAATCGTCCTATAAGGGCAATGGTAGTTGGGATACCAAATGTTGGGAAATCAACTTTTATAAATAGTTTTGCAGGTAAAGCTTGCACAAAAACTGGGAATAAGCCTGGTGTTACAAAAGGTAAGCAATGGATTAAAATTAATAAAAATATGGAGTTATTAGATACACCAGGTATCTTATGGCCAAAATTTGAAGATCAAGCAGTTGGACTTCGTTTAGCTTTTATTGGTTCAATAAGAGAAGAAATATTAAACATTGGGGACTTGTCTTTGGAATTAATTAAATTCTTAAGTACCTATTATAAAGACGTTATTAATAAACGTTATGAGTTGACTTTAAATACAGATGAATTAGAACCCGTAGAAATATTAACAGCCATAGCAGAAAAACGTGGATGTAAATTGAAAGGCGGAGATTTAGACTTAAATAAAGCAGCTAGTTTTCTTGTAGATGATTATAGAAGTGGGAAATTAGGAAATATAACCTTAGAATTCCCAGAATAAACTACGGGGGGTGCGTTTCATGACAAGTAATGTAGTAAAAGAATTTTTTCATATACTTTTTTATATTGTATTAGTTTTATTTACTGCATATATAATTAATCACTATATTATACAAAGAACCAAAGTAATTGGTGTTTCAATGGAAACGACCCTTTATGAAGATGATAATTTATTAGTCGATAGGTTATCCTATCATATTAGTAAACTAAAGCGATTTGATATAATTGTTTTTCCTATGGAGGATAATAATGTTTATTATATTAAGAGAATTATTGGAATGCCTGGGGAAACAGTTCAAATTAAAGATGGCAATATATATATTAATGGTGAGTTACTAAATGAGGACTTTGGAAAAGAAAGTATAGATAGTGGCTATGAAGGGATTGCCATCGAACCTATAGTAGTAGGAGAAGATGAATATTTTGTACTAGGAGATAATAGGAATCATAGTACAGATAGTAGAGATGAAACTGTTGGTAATATTCCAAGGGATATCATTATTGGAAAAGCATGGCTTAGGTTATGGCCAGCTAGTGATATTGGAATTCTAAAATAGGTAGGAGAAGGACTTTGCTGGAACAAAAAATAGCTGACATAAAAAAAGAGTTTGAACTAACGAATATAAAAGAAATTGACGATATTATAGATAAATATCATAATGATACAAGAAGTGGCGTTGTTAAGATTATTAAAAAATATGAAAAAGAAAAAGAAAAATATGAAAAAGAACTATCACGTATGGAAGAGATGAAAATCTATGAGAAAAAATATAGTGATTATCTTTCTATTTGTGGTATTGATGAAGTAGGTAGAGGTCCACTTGCAGGGCCAGTAATTGCTTGTGCTGTTATATTACCAAAAGACTGTGATATTTTATATCTAAATGATTCTAAACAATTGTCAGAAAAAAAGAGAGAAGAATTATACGATGAAATAACTAGAAAAGCGGTAGCTATAGGAATTGGTAGTGTACCCCCAAAACGCATTGATGAAATTAATATATTAAATGCAACTTATGAAGCCATGAGGCAAGCTATTGATAATCTAAAAGTAAAACCTGATCTATTATTAAATGATGCTGTTACTATACCAGGAGTTGATATTAAACAAGTTCCAATTATAAAAGGTGATTCGAAAAGTATGTCTATAGCTGCGGCGAGTATTATAGCTAAAGTCACTAGAGATCGTATCATGGTGGCATATGATAGTTTATTTCCTATGTATGGTTTTGCATCAAATAAAGGCTATGGTTCAAAAGAACATATTGAAGCGCTAAAAACTTATGGACCAACTTTATTACATAGAGATACGTTTATTAAAAATTTTATAGATTAGTATTACA
>JAEWHU010000383.1 GCA_023387635.1 Bacillota bacterium | reverse complement strand
ATAGATAATTAAACGGTAGTTACTATAAAAATATAATAAAATATTGGATAATAGTACTATAATTTAATAGTTATGATAATAATTTTGGAAATTATAAAATATTATGACCAAAAAGCTTGATAATTTTATAACTAAGGCATAAAATGTAGATGGGTGAATCTATATGAAATGGATACAATGTTACAAGAATAGCGCATCCACTTGGTGCGTTATATGATACTCCTCATGGTATTGCTAATGCAATTATATTACCAACAGTTATGGAATATAATGCAGAAGAAACTGGTGAAAAATACAGAGAAATAGCAAGAGCTATGGGTGTGGCTAATGTTGATTCTATGACAGTAGAAGAATATAGAAAAGCTGCAGTAGATGCAGTTAAGAAATTAGCTAGTGATGTTGGTATCCCATCTGATTTAAAAGCTATTGTTAAAGAAGAAGATATTAATTTCCTTGCAGAATCTGCTTTTGCTGATGCATGTAGACCAGGTAATCCCAAAGATACTTCGGTAGAAGATATTATTAAATTATACAAGAGCCTTATATAAAACTTACATATAGAATTAGTCCCAAGTTTGTAAATTACAAACTTGGGATTTTTTAAACACCTATGTAAGATTGGAGTGTAAAAAGTTTTAAAAAACCTCTTGACCATGACGCAAGGTAACTGCTTACAATCATTTTATGAAGTAGAAACTATAAACTTTTATAATGAAAGGTAAGGGTATTATTATGAAAACATATTTAGTTACAGGAGGAGCTGGATTTATTGGTTCTAATTTTATTCATCATTTATTAGAGAAGTATGGAAATACCATAAGAGTTATTAATTTGGATTCATTAACCTATGCAAGTAATGTTTCCTATTTAGAGGAGTTTGAAGGGGGATCAAATTACCACTTTATTAAAGGTGATATTTGTGATACTAGCCTTGTATCAAATATTTTTAAGGAGTATGACATTAATTATGTGGTTCATTTTGCTGCAGAAACTCATGTTGATAATAGTATTGATGATGGTTTAGTATTTATGAACACCAATGTGGTTGGAACCTATAATTTAGTAAGTATAGCTAAGAATTACTATGAAAAAAACAATCATATCTTTGAAAAGTTCATTTATATATCTACAGATGAAGTATATGGTGAATTAGGGGAAGAGGGGTATTTTACGGAAGAAACTCCATTAAATCCAAGAAATCCTTATTCTGCAAGTAAAGCTAGTGGTGAATTTGTTGGAAAATCATTCTTTGATACCTATGGTTTTCCTATCATTCGAACAAGATGTACTAATAATTATGGACCAAATCAAAATGAAGAAAAACTAATAGTGAAATGCATTAATAATATAATAGAAGGTGTAAAGATACCTGTATATGGTGATGGACTAGCAGTTCGTGATTGGATATATGTAAAAGATCATTGTAGAGCAATTGATTTAATAATAGAAAAAGGTACTATTGGTGAAGTATATAATATTGGATGCAATAATGAAAAAAATACCATGGAAATTGTTAAAAGCATTGTGGACATAATGAACCTAGACTATAATTATAATAGGAAACAAGATTGTTTTGTCTTTGTTAAGGATAGGTTAGGACATGATAGAAGATATGCCTTAGATTCTAGTAAAATAAAAGAGGAATTAGGTTTTCATGCTTTATACCAATTTAATGACGGATTAAAAGAGACCATTGATTGGTATATGATAAGGAGGAAAGTTGAAAGAAAATAAGAGAAAAGGAAGGATGCCACGTTTATTCTTTTAACTTGTTTTATTTATGGCAGTATCACATCTCACAGCAGATGAGATATGCAAGGTTAGAATGATGGAAAGAAATTGTAGTTTTTTTACTACTGGAGAATTTGCAAAAAGGGCCAATGTATCCATACGTACCATAAGGTATTATGATAAAGTAGGCGTATTAAAACCTACTGCCATTAACGAATCGGGTTACCGATTATATTCAGATTCCGATTATGCCAAATTACAAAAAATATTATCATTAAAGTTCCTTGGTTATTCCTTAGAGGAAATAACAGAAGTTACAAAAAATGATAAAGATAGTGACTATATAAAAAAATCCTTACAATTACAATTAAAATTAATTCAAAGTAAGATGGAACACATGAAGTTAATTGAGCAATCCATTACAGAAGCATCCATGTTACTTGATAAAGAGGATTCTTTTGATTGGAATAGAATGATTAATTTAATTCAAGTAACCAATATAGAAAAAGATCTATATAGTCAGTACAAGGACTCAAAGAATACCAGTATTCGTATTAAATTACATGAAGATTATAAAGGCAATAAGGTTGGGTGGTTTGAATGGATATATTCCTTACTTAATATTAAACCCTGTGATAATGTACTTGAAATAGGATGTGGAAACGGTGAATTATGGAGAGTGAATAAGGACAAACTACCGGATAAGGTTAATATCATTCTATCCGACATTTCACCAGGAATGATTCATGATGCGAAAGAAAACATAGAAGAGTCCACTATTTTTTCATATCATATATTTGATTGCAATCATATTCCTTATAAGGATGAATCCTTTGATATAGTTATAGCAAATCATATGTTATTTTACTTAAAAGATAGGGAAAGTGTATTTCATGAGATAAAGCGAGTTCTAAAACGGGGTGGTACTTTTATCTGTAGTACTTATGGGAAAGAACACATGAAGGAAATCAGTGAATTAGTGAAAGAATATGATCAAAGAATCATGTTATCCAATGTGAACTTGTATGAAATATTTGGTCTTGATAATGGAGAAAAGGAATTAGAAGAATATTTTAACACAGTAGAAAAGTTAATATACAAAGATTTTCTTAAGGTAAATCACTCGGAACCTTTAATAGATTATATTATGTCTTGCCATGGTAACCAATTGGAATATATAAAGGATGATTTTAGTGATTTTATTAAGAGAAAATTGAAGGACAAGGGATATCTTAAAATTACCAAAGATGCAGGAATATTTAAGAATATAAAATAGAATAAAGAAAAGAGGGGGTAATACTCCCAAGCCATATGGATGACTAAGGCCACAAAATTCTAACTTCATGAATTTTGTGGCTCTTTCTAATGTTTATTTACATATTTAAAGTAAGCTTCTTCGTGTTGAGAAGAATGAGATAGTGATTAGAAATCATACACCAAATCTTATTTTTTACATATTAATACTGTAGGGCATAATTGAATAGTGCAGCATATAATAGTTATTTAAGGAGTGTGAATATGGAGTTTACTTTAAAAGAATTAGTTGATGTAATAATAAAACGAAGGATTTTTATATTAATAGCAACCATAGCATATTTTTGTAGTTTCTTTTTATATAGTAAATTTATAATTAAGCCCTTATATACTGCAACACTTCAGATGTATGTAAATCCAAATAATAAAGAAAGTATTACAAGTCTTAGTGATATAAATTATGCTCAAAAATTAGTTAATACCTATATAAATTTTTTACAAACCAATACTTTTTATAATCAAGTAAGTGAAGCAAGTGGCTTAGATTATACTCAAAAACAATTAAAGTTAATGACTGAAATAAAGGAAATTAATAATACAGAAATCTTTTCTATTAGTGTTACATCACCTGATCCAGAGGATTCTTATAACTTAGTAGTCATTATGGAGCAAATAGCGCCTGTACTTATTCAAAGTATTAAATATACGGCAGAAATCAGTGTGGTGGATCCAGCAGTATTACCTACCACACCGTCAAAGCCAAATATTCTAAGTAATACAATAATAGGTGGTTTGTCAGGACTTATTTTATCAATAGCATTTGTTTTATTGTGGGAGATTATTGATGTAAAGTTAAAGAGTCAAGATGATTTAGCTAATAAATATCAAATTCCAATCATAGGTGTTATACCTAATTTTTATGACCAAAAGAATGGAAGAAGAATCAATAGCATAATAAAGTATGGAATACAAAATAGAATGAATCAAGGGGTAAGTTCTAGACAGGGAATAGATGAGAATAAAAAATTTATTGTAACAGAAGCCTATAAGTCATTTCGTACAAATTTATTTGTTACATTACGTAAAGAGGGATGTAAAAAGATTATTATTAGTAGTCCAGTACCAGAAGATGGTAAAAGCATCACTGCTTATAACATAGGTGTATCAATTGCGCAAACAGGAGCAAAAATACTAATAATGGATTGTGATCTACGGAAAGGAACAATACATCAATATTTTAATATAAGGAGAAGACCTGGTGTAAGTGATGTTCTATCTGGTTTAGAGAAGAAGGACCATGTAATATACAATACGAATTATGAAAATCTAAAGATAATGCCAATGGGAAGGATTCTTCCTAATCCTTCTGAGTTACTAGGAAGTGTGTATATGAAGGAGGTGTTAGAAAAGCTTGAGAAAGAATATGATTTCATTATTATGGATACGCCCCCCATTAATGTTGTATCAGATGCAGCAACATTAGTTAAAATGGTGGATGGTGTGGTTATTGTGGTAAGAGAAAATGCTACTACCTACCCTCACATTAACAATGCTATTCAAAAATGTAAGTTTGTTAACGCTAATATATTAGGCTTTGTTATTAACGGTGTTTTTGTTAATTCTAGTACAGAATCCAAATATAACTATTATTATAATGGTGATTTTAATGATTTTAATTGACATGCATACTCACATTTTACCTTATATAGATGACGGGGCTAAGAGCCTTAGTGAGGCTTATGAAATGATAGAAAGCCTTTATAGTCAAAATACTATAGAAGCTGTTTGTACACCTCATTTTAATCCAGTGACAATGAAATTAGATGAATTTGTGTATAAACGAAATGAATCATACAAGTTAATTCAGGATTCTAAAGTTAATTTGGTTTATGGAAGTGAAACTGAATTAAGTGAATATTTATTTTATTATTCTGAGTTGTATGATTTATGTTTTGGTGATACCAATTATTTATTAATTGAATTACCACTAATGAAAAGATGGTCAAAAAAGGTATATGGGATGATTGATAAATTAATTCAATATTATGATATTATACCTATCATTGCTCATATAGAAAGATATGAACCTACTAAAAAAAATAAAAAATTGATAAAAAAATTACAAAATAAAGGTTGCCTTATTCAAGTTAATACTTCTACTTTATTAAATGAGAAAACAAAGGAAAGAATGTTACACTTTATTAAAGAGAACTATGTTGATGTATTAGGAAGTGATTGCCATAATATGAGTAACCGTAAGCCTATACTATATGAAGCCTATCATATGATTCAGATGGAGCTTGGTGAGGAATATTGTAAGAGTCTTGTATATAATGCATGGTGTATATTAAGAGGAGTTGATATAAGAAACAGCAGTTTTATAGAAGATGAGTTAAAAGAAGAGTTTCTAAAACAATATAATCAACAGGGACCTGATATGGATGTTGCAAAACAAAAGATAAATTGATAATACCATAGGAAGAAGATAGTATATGTCAGAAATTCTTTGGATTATTGAGAATGTACATAATATAAATTTAACAATATAGGAAGTGATAACTTGATATTAGAGTATAGTATAGAAAAAGAAAAGGAATGGGAAGAGGTAGTTAGAAGTTTTAATGATTATGACATATATTATCTTCCTAATTACGTTAAAGCATTTATGTATCATGGAGACGGCGAGCCTGTTTTAATTTATTATAAAAACAATGAAATAAGGGCAATCAATGTTGTGATGATAAGAGATATCGAACAGGATGACAAATTTATGAATAAAATACCTAGGAATGTTTACTTTGACATCACAACTCCATATGGATATGGAGGTTTTTTAATAGAAGGCCATATTACAAAAGATTCCATAGATTCTCTTAATGATGAATATAGTAATTATTGTAAGAGCAAAGGGATTATTAGTGAGTTTGTACGATTCCATCCTTATAATAAGATGACATATAAATTAAAAGATATTTATGACATTGAGGAAATAGGTAAAACAATTTCCATAAAACTTATAAGTCTAGAGGGCATATGGAATAACCTAACTAGTAGTAATCGTAATAAGGTAAGAAAAGCTGAAAAATCTGGAGTAAAGATATATTGGGGGCAAGACCCTTTGTTATATGAAAAGTTTATTCCTCTTTATAATTCAACCATGGATAAAGATAGTGCCAAAAGTTATTATTATTTTTCTACTAAGTTTTATGAGAGTATTATAAAAGATTGCAAATTCAATTCTTGTGTTTTTTACGCTATTTATGAAGAAAAAATTATAGCTATGGCAATTATTCTTTATTCTAATGAAAGAATGCATTATCATTTGTCAGCATCCGATAGTAATTATAAACATCTTGCACCAACCAATTTATTATTATATGAAGCTGCTTGCCTGGGATGTTTAAATGGTTACCATACCTTCCATTTAGGTGGTGGACTTGGTAGTAAAGAAGATAATTTATATAAATTTAAAAGTACTTTTAATAGAGATGAGTCTAATGTATTTAAAATAGGTAAAAGAATATTTGATGAAAAGAAATATGAAGACTTAATAAATATAAGAAAAAATGATAATTTTAATAAAAATGAAGAGGAATTAGATAGAAATAAAGGCACCTATTTTCCTTTATATAGAGCAGAAAATCTATAAAGAGGATTGAGGAGGTAAGATTATTGAATATATTAGTGATTGCTCCACATGCAGACGATGAAATACTTGGGGTGGGAGGTACTATATCTAGGTATATTAGTGAGGGGAATAATGTATATGTATGTATAACAACTAGAGGATATGAGCCAATATTTTCCCGTGTACTATCGGAAAAAGTATTAATGGAAGCTAGCGCCTGTCATAACTTATTGGGGATAAAGGAAACATACTATTTGGACTTTCCTTCCTCCATGCTTGAAAAAATTGAACGGAATGAATTAAATGAAAAGTTATTAAATGTGGTGGATATGGTAAGGCCTGATATAGTGTTTATACCACATTTTGGTGATATGCAAAAGGATCATGAAATTATTGCAAAAGCTGCTATGGTAATATTACGACCAAAATATAAGCATAAGGTACCAATAATATATTCCTATGAAACATTATCAGAAACAGAATGGAATATACCTCATGTTACCAACGCGTTTATACCAAATGTATACATTGATATCACTAAATTTTTAGCCATAAAACAAGAGGCAATGAAACAATATCAGACACAGATTGGTAATTTTCCAAATCCTCGTTCTTTAGAAGCAATTGAAGCATTAGCAAAGTATAGGGGTTCCACTATTCAGGTTAATGCTGCAGAGGCATTTTCTTTAATAAGACAGATAATTTAAGCAATATAAATACAGTTAGGAATGAGGATGGGGATGTATAAAAGATATATTAAGCGTATTCTTGATGTGATTTTTTCACTTATAGGAATTATAATTGCCTTACCTTTCTTTGTTATAATAAGTTTTTTAGTTATTGTAATAATAGGAAAACCAATTTTTTTTAAACAAGAAAGGGTTAGTAAAGGCGGGAAAGTATTCTATATGGTAAAGTTTCGAACAATGTTAGAGGAGAAAGATGAGAACGGAATATTATTACCTAACGATAAAAGGTTAACTAAGTTAGGTATAATATTACGTTCTTCTTCTTTGGATGAATTACCAGAGTTAATAAATATATTCAAAGGTGATATGTCTTTTATAGGCCCTAGACCTTTAATTCCAGATTACATGCCATATTATACTAAGGAGGAACTTACAAGATTTATCGTAAAAGGTGGTTTAATTCCTCCAGAAATCCTTTATAAAAACATTACTCCTACCTGGGAGGAACAATTTAGGTATGAAATAGATTATGGAAATAAAGTGAATTTTATATTGGATCTAAAAATATTGTTAGCTACAGCAAAAGGTATGTTAATGAGACATTCAATAGGGTATGGAAGTTATGATAGGCCATCCCTTATTCTAGAAAGAACGAAACAGGAAGTTATAAAAGTAGAAGAAGATGTAAGTTTAGAGGAAGTTGTAAAAGTAGAAGAAGATGTAAGTTTAGAGGAAATTGTAAAAGTAGAGGAAGATGTAAGTGTAGAGGAAGTTGTTAAAGTAAAAGAAGATGTAAGTGTACAGGAAGTTATAAAAGTAGAAGTAGATATCAATTTACAGGAAAATATGAAAATGCAAGAAGATTTCAATTAATGAAATAAAGTTTTTAGTAGGAAAGATTAAGGAGAACTGCAAAATGCAAATAGCTATTCATCAACCTGACTACTTACCATACATAGGATATTTTTATAAAATATACGAAAGTGATCTTTTTGTATATCTTGATGATGCACTGTATTCTAATTCTCATACAGGATTAACCAATCAAAATCGTATAAAAACACCTAGGGGAGAGCTTAAATTAAAGATACCAGTAAAACAAACCATGGGTGATAAGATAAATGAAGTAATAACAAAAGATGATTTAGGCTGGAAAGAAAAACATCTTAAAAGTCTATGGATGAATTATAAGAAGAGCAAACATTTTGATGAAATTTATTCCGATATGGAACATTTACTTCGTTGTGACTATAAAAGAATTTCAGATTTAAATGTCCATATTATTTCATATATAAGTAAAAAACTTTGTATTTCAAAGGAGTTTATAAATTCATCATCTTTAAATATAACATCAAAAAAAGAAGAAAGAATTATAGATATTTGTAGTAAGTTAAAAGCAAGTGATTATTTATCTGGCAATGGAGCAAAAGCTTATCAAGTGGAAGAACATTTTTTAGAAAGAGGTATTACTCTAAACTATACAAAGTTTAAGCCAGTTTATTATGAACAACTTTGGGGTGATTTCATATGGAATTTATCCATCTTAGATTATCTATTTATGTATGGATACGACTGGAATTTCATAAAGGAGAGGGTAGAGTCATATGAATAATTTCCAATTCAGATTGCTTCACACCCTTAAGAGACAGGTGCAAGGAGGTAGAAGGGAGCTTTAATGAATGTATTATTAATAACAATGGCATGGCCAGGAGAAGGGGAATCTAATCTTTATACAGATCTTATGTTAGAATTCATTGAACAGGGGCACCAAGTAACAGTTGCTTCTGTCGATGCAAATAAGAATCATAGGACATATTTATCCAATGAAAATAATATAGAAGTACTAAGAGTAAAAACAGGTGAAATGCAAAAATGTAATAAATATTTAAAAGTAATTCATTCTTTTATTGCAGGACCTAAAATCTATTATGCTTTAAGAAAATACTTAAGGAATAAAAAATATGAATTAATATTATTTTCAACTCCACCAATCACATGGTCACTATTTGTATATTTATTAAAGATAAAACATCATGCCAAAATGTATCTATTATTAAAAGACATATGGCCACAAGATGCAGTTGATCTTAAAGCTATGAAAAAAGGTGGTTTGGTTTGGAAAGTTTTTCGGGGACTAGAGAAATTTACTTACTACATTTCGGATTATATTGGGTGCATGTCACCAGCTAATGTATTGTATATAAAAAGTAATAATATATATTTAAAAGATAAAATCATAGAA
Source organism: Bacillota bacterium (assembly GCA_023387635.1). GTDB lineage: Bacteria > Bacillota > Clostridia > Lachnospirales > Lachnospiraceae > Anaerocolumna. The sequence continues at coordinate 18,574 of JAEWHU010000383.1, read as the reverse complement.
GTTTGTCCTAATAGTAGGAGGGAACAGAAAAAGAATAAAGAAGATAATAGCCATATAATAGATAAGAACAATATAAGAGATAAATATAAATTACCAAAAGACAAAATTATATTTATTTATGGGGGAAATCTTGGTAAGCCACAAGGAGTCGATTTTTTATTAGAAATAATTGAGTACTATAAAGATAATACAGAGTATTTCTTTTTAATTATTGGTCAAGGAACGGAATACAAGTATTTAAGGGATGAAATATACAGTAAGATTTATAGTAATGTTAAGATTCTCCCTTGGATTCCCGAGAAACAATTTATCCAAATAGTTGGTGCTAGTGATGTAGGATTAATTCTATTAAATAAAACTAGTACAATACCAAATTTTCCATCTAGATTATTAACTTATCTTAGAGGTAAAAGACCTATAATAGCTGCAGTAGATAAGTCTACTGATATAGGTGATATTATTGAAATGGCAAATTGTGGAGTTAAAGCTTTTCATGGAGATATTCATAGTTTTCACCGGGCACTTATATCAGTAATAGAATCAGAGGAGAAAAGAAAAGTAATGGGTGATAATGGTTACCAGCTATTTATGAAAGAGTATACTGCCAAAAAAAGTTATGATATTATAATGAAACATTTTAATAATGTTGATTAAAACAGAATCTAACCAGCCTGCATTCTCCAAGAGAGGATAAGTGTGAAATAAAGGACAATTTCACACGGGAAGAACTGCGAAGTCCGCACAGAGGTGCGAACTCCTTGTTCTTCCAGCGTTTTGAGCTGCATCGAAGATGCAGCATGGGATGCTAGTGAAAGAAAAACACTTTCACACTGAGGTGTTGCGGAAACTTGAAGGGGCAAATTATGAACGAGGGTAATTTTATGGAATCTGTAAAAGATAATATTTATTTTAATGAAACTAATTTTATTCACATAGGAAAAGGTTTTGCATTAATTAGTATTGTGTCTGCCCACACAGCAGTGGTAAATAATAAAAGCTATTATCTCATGGAGTATATATTAAATAGCATTGGAACTATAGGGGTTGGGATATTTTTTATATTTTCAGGATATCTTTTTTACTCTTCGAATAAATCTTTTAGTAAGTTTATAAAAAAGAAAGTATATACAATATTAATACCATGGTTTAGCCTTGGAACCTTAGATTTTTTCTATGTAACACTAAGAAAAGGTGGAATTACCCTGCTGGGTTGGCTTGATACGTTACTTGTACATAGCCATCTATATTATTTATCAATATTAATACTTTTTTACATTATATTTTTTAAGATAAGAAATAAACAATTCCTCCTAATTATAATTTCTATCCTATCAGCAATTAGTATTACGTTAACAGGACTCATAGATATACCAATATATCCATATATTAATCCTTTTAATTGGGCTATCTATTTTATTTTAGGTTTATGGTTGAAAAAGTATAATTTATTAATGTATTTGGCGAATAAATTTAGGAAATGGTTACCTTTTAGTGGATTACTCTATGGTATTATATTAACTATTTATCTAGCAAATGGTGCTTATATTACCTATTGGAGTTATGCTGCTCTACTATGCGAAGTAGTAGCCATTAGTGTGGTTTTTGGTATGACAGATTGGTGTGCTGGGGGAAAGAATAGTAAGTGGTTAATATATTTGGGTAAATTATCTTTTCCAGTATACTTACTACACACCCCCTTTGCTGGAATATTAAATTATTTATGTAATCGGTATGAACTATATTTTTTAACTTTTTTTAGACCTATGATTGTTATTGGTTTAACTATAATTGTAATAGAGGGTATGAGCTTCGTGGGTAAAAAGTTGAATTTAACAAAAGTAGTTAACAGCATTATTGGAGTAAATAGGTAAAAAAATTGTATGCGTGCAGAGCACGCAGATGGGAGCCAAGTATGAAAGTCTTCTTGATAAACTCTGACAGTGGCTATGGTAGCACAGGTAGAATTACAAATGACTTGTCAAGAGCCATTATAGAAAATGGCTCTGAAGTACGAATAGGATATGGCAGGGATTGTACAGAAGATTTACCATATAACATAAAAATAGGCAGTAAGCTACATGTTTATCTTCATGTATTAAAGACTAGATTATTCGATCTTCAAGGATTTGGGTCTAAAAAAGTTACAAAAAGTTTTTTAAGGAAAGTTAAAAAATTTCAGCCAGACATAATCCATTTACACAATATCCATGGTAGCTATATTAATATTGAACTTTTATTTGAATTTATTAAGGAAAATAAAATACCTACTATATGGACGCTACATGATTGTTGGAGTTTTACTGGTCACTGTTCCTATTATTCTAATGTTAATTGCTATAAGTGGGAAACTATGTGTTACGATTGCGTTCAAAAGAAGTGTTATCCTGCTAGTATTCTTGTGGATAATTCAACAAATAATTTTAAACATAAAAAAGAAATATTTAACGGTGTACAGAATCTAACGATTACTACTGTTTCACAGTGGCTAAAGGATGAGGTCAGTAGATCCTTTTTATCAAATTATAACATAAGAGTAATTCCAAATGGAATTGATTTATCCCAGTTTAAACCAATAAAAAGTAATTTTAGAAAGAAGCATCAATTGTCAGATAAAATTATTTTACTTGGCGTGGCTTCCATATGGGATGATAGAAAAGGGTTGGGGTTATTTAATGAATTAGCTGAATGTTTAGAAGAGAAATATCAAATTGTACTAGTAGGAATTACTGAAAAACAGAAGAGGTTAGTATCAAGTAAAATTATAGCGATTCCTAGAACTAATAATGTAAAAGGGCTAGTAAAAATATATACAGCATCTGATATGTTATTAAATTTGTCCAAGGAAGAAACCTTTGGATTGGTTACTCTTGAAGCACTTGCTTGTGGAACAATGGTTATAACAAATAGATATACTGCGAATCCAGAACTTGTGGATGATACTTGCGGACTTATCTTGAATGAACTTAATATCTGGGAACTTTTGGAGGGGATACAAGGCCTTGTAAAAGACCCAAAAGATAAAAAAGCATGTAGGAACAAGGCAAGTCTGTATGATAAGAAGGAAATGTATGATAAATATCTAAATTTATATAAGGAGGTTCTACATGAAGATATTGTGGTTAACTAATGTGCCATCTCCTTACCGAACGGACTTTTTTAATGAACTAGGTCTATATTGTAAACTAACGGTGCTATTTGAGAAAGAAACTTCTACAGAAAGAGATAAGAGTTGGGAAAATAACAACTTTTACAATTTTTTTGGGATTTTTCTAAAGGGTAGGGCAAGTGATGTGGATAAAGCCATTTCCTTTTCTGTAATTCCATATTTAAAAAGTAAAAGATATGATTATATCATTGTTTCTAATGCAGCTACACCTACAGGAATGATAGCGATTGAATATATGAAAATGTATAACATTCCTTACCTGTTAGAAGGTGATGGAGGTTTTAAGAAAGACGGAAAAGGAATAAAAGAAAGATATAAAAAGCATCTTTTAAAAGGAGCTACCGGTTATTTAAGCACATCTAAGAGTCATGATGAGTATTATAGAATGTACGGGGCAGAAGAAAGTGTCATGTATCGTTATCCCTTTACCTCTGTAAAAGAAAATGAAATAATAAACGAGTTACCCTCACAAGATAAAAAAAGTCAAATGAAAGAAGAACTAGGATTACAACACGAGTATTTAGTTTTATCCATAGGACAATTTATTAAGAGAAAAGGGTTTGATGTATTAATAAAAGCAAGTAGATTATTAGGGGATGATACTCTGGTATGTATCATTGGTGGAAAAGAGACCAAAGAGTATGGTGCTATTCTTAAGGAATATAACATTACTAATGTTATATTTAAAGAATTTCAAGTGAAAGAAGAATTAGAGAAATATTTTTTAGCAGCAGATGTATTTGTTTTGCCAACTAGGGAGGATATTTGGGGACTTGTAATAAATGAAGCCATGGCTTATGGACTGCCTATTATCACTACAAATAAATGTGTGGCTGGATTAGAGCTAATCAATGACTACGAAAATGGTTTTCTGATATCCATTGATAATGAGACTATACTCAGTGATAGAATGATGGAAATCATTCATAATAAGGAGTTAAGAAGAAACATGGGGGAGAACAACCTAATAAAAATAAGAAATTATACCATTGAAGAAATGGCAAAAAGGCATATGGAAGTTCTAAAGGAGCTTAAGAAAAAAGAAAATTAAATTTGAAAGGTAGCCACTATGTAAATGCTGGGGTGAAAACATGAAGATACTTTTTCTAGGGTATGCCATAAGTAAAGAGGAGGCATCTGATTTGTATGGAGCTTCTATTGCTGGGAATAAAATGCAAATCAATGTAATAAAAGAACTTTCTAAGTATACTAATCTAAATCTAAATTCCATAACTGTATATCCAGTAGCAGCTTATCCAAATGGGAAAATCTACGTAAAGAAGGAAAAAATTAATTTATTTCCTAATTTTTATTCTACAAAAGTATCATTTATTAATCTACCCATCATAAAACAATTGTTTCAAGCCATAAGTGTGTATAGAGAAGGAAGAAAGCTAATTAAAAAGGATAAGAATCAGATTATATTAACGTTTAATATGTTTCCAGCAATTGGGTTGCCGGCAGTATTTTTAAAGAAAAGATATGGATGTAAAATAGTATCCCTATTAGCTGATTTGCCTATTGATGATACCTTAAATCGGAAGAGAGTAGGGGCAATTTTTCGAAAGGTATTTGATTATTTAACCAAGTATTGTATAAAAAAATGTGATAAATTAATTGTTTTAAATGAGAATGCAGTGAAAGAATATGCACCGGGAACTGAATATATTGTAGTCGAGGGTGGTATTGATGAAGAGGATATTACTAAGTTAATAACTTTTGAAAAGAAAAAGAAAATAATTCTTTATTCTGGTGCGCTTGTTTCTTATAGTGGAATATTAAATCTAATAGAAGCAATGAAGTATGTAACTGGCCTGGATACGGTGCTTCATATCTATGGAGGAGGGCAATTAGAGGAACAGATAAAAGAGATTACAAATAGACTAAGTAATGTAATATATAAGGGAAAAGTAGATAATGAAACTATGAGAAAGCTTCAACAAGAAGCATATATATTAGTAAATCCAAGACCACCTACAGATGCCATATCACAAGTTACCTTTCCTTCTAAGATATTTGAATACATGCTAAGCGGTAGTGTTGTACTGACTACAAGACTTAACGGTTTTACGCCCGAGTATGAAAATAAAATGTTCTTTGCCTATTGTAATGAACCTAAGGTTTTAGGTGAAAAAATTAATGAAATTCTTAATATACCATATGAAGAATTAAAAGCATTTGGTCTTAGTACAAGGGAATTTGTTATACAAAATAAGATGTGGGAGAGGCAATGTATTAAGATAGCCAGATTTTTAGAGAAGGGTGGGGAAATATCTAATCAATCTATTGGAAAATAAAAAAGAAGAGTATTTTGATAAGTTTGTATTTTATATATGTATAATAGATCATTTGTTTTTACCATATGTATGGTTTATTACAGTACCCTATTCCTTACCTATTATACTTATATGGCTACTAAAAAGATATAGTAATATAAAGCAAAATAAAGAATTTCTATTATTTAAACTTATGTTTGCATTCATGATTATCAGTACAGTATATGGAATTGTAATAACACCACAATATAGCTATAAAAATATAGTATATTTAATACAGTTTACATGTATGTTTTTATATTACTTTATGTACCTTGATTATTTAGCCAGGTATAACTTTAGAGCTAAATATATTTTAGTTGCTTTTATGGTATTTATTGTTATATTAGCTATATTATATAATATGGATAAATCTCTTTACCATAATATTAAGTTATTTTGGAATCGGCGTTCTGGTATTAGTACTTTTGGTAAAACAAATGAAGGGTTTGAGGGATATCGATATTCGTTTATATGGATGGATGATAATAATGTGGGATATATGATGAATGCCTTAGTACTTTATTTATGGTGTAACGAAAAGAGTAGCTTTTTAATAAAAATATGTTCCTTATGTTCCTTACTTTTAGTATTAATTTCTTGTATGAGTAATGGAGCAGTTATAGCTTTTGGTATAAGTATAGGATTATACCTTATTACTACAATTATTAGAATAAATCGAATGAATAAGCATAAAAAATATTTGATAACTCCCTTAAAAATTTTCTTAGCATTAGCGTCTATTATTATAGTTTATGTAATTATTACTAAAATACCTGATTATATGAAAACAAGTATTGTACGAGAATCACTTGAAAGAATGAAAAGCAATTCTGGTGAATCTAGAATTATTATATGGAGAGACACAATCAGTAAAATGAATTTTGTGGAATATATATTAATAGGGAAAGGTGGAATAACAATTGTGGATGGATATCTAATAGCGCCCCACAATGGACATTTATATTGGATATTAGCATACGGATTCATTTCATATGTAATATTTATGTATTTTCTTTTTTATAAAAGAAAAATCACTAAATTTAGAGAATATATTTTTATTATACCAATATTTTTTGGATTTACAATTAATGTACTATTAGGTGAAATTAAAATGATGGGTATCATCCTGTTATTAATTGCATGTTCGACTTCAAGCAAATACCTCGCTATACCAAAAAACATAAGTTAAGAAAGTTGTAAGGAGGAGAAGTTTGTATAAAAAAGATAGTTTAATTAGTGTAATAGTACCAATTTATAATGTTGAAATGTATTTAAGTGAATGTATTGAATCAATTTTAAACCAATCCCATCGTTTTATTCAATTAATTTTAGTGGATGATGGTTCTACTGATAGGAGTTTAGAGATATGTAAGAGTTACGCAAGTCAGGATGATAGAATATTACTTCTACATCAAGAAAACAAGGGTGTTTCTTATGCAAGAAATGTAGGTATTGATAATGCTATAGGAGAGTATATAGGATTTGTAGATTCTGATGATGTAATTGAATTCACTATGTATGAAGATATGTTAAAACTATTATTAGAAAATAATGTTGATATGTGTGTTACGACAGGGCTTTATATTAACGATGAAATTGCTCTGAGTGCTAAAATTAATAAAAAAACTCTTACAAAACTTGAAGCAATGAGAGAGTTACTACATTTTAATTTTCCTACATCACTATGGAGCTGTTTTTATAAAAGTGAAGTGATAAAAGGTAACTATCTTAATGAAAATATACATTTTTGGGAGGATTACGAATATCAAATACGGGTTATAGATAGAGTGAAAGATGTGGCGATATGTGATTCTCCTTGGTACCATTATAGGCAAAGAGAGCATAGTGCCAATCATCAAAATATAAATGATAAGGTTATTACTTGTTTGAATATAGCGGATATTGTAAATGAAAAAATAAGTAAAGATTATAAAGAATATGAACATGATGGGAAAAAGCTATATCCTTACTTTTTACAAATGATAATAGGTTATCTTGGTGAATCAACGAATGTAGAAGAAAAGTATTTTCATATTATAAAGAAACATGCTAGAAAATATTTTATACCTGCTTTATTGATAAAAGATAGAACTATCTTAATGAAACTATATATGTTTATAAGTGTATTTGATCCTAAGTTATATTGGCGATTATTTCGCTATATTAAATATAAAAAGTATAACTAATTACATTTATTCATATAGAAGTTATATAGGGGGTTTGGGAAATAGTAATTTATCTATGATGAAAGAGATAATTATATGGGAAGAATCGACAATGCAGAACGTAATATCTTCTTTGGGACACTAGGGAATTTAATTACCATAATATTGGGACTAATATCACGAACAGTTTTTATTCATACTCTTGGAATAACATACCTTGGAGTGAATGGTTTATATGCTAATATATTATCGGTGTTATCCTTAGCAGAACTGGGGATAAGTACAGCACTAAATTATAGTCTGTATAAGCCTGTAGCATTAAAGGATAAAGAAAAGTTAAAAACCATAATGCAATTATATAAAGTAGTCTATCGCATGATTGCTTTAATCATAGGTGTTTTAGGGGTACTCATTATACCTTTATTAAAATATCTGATTAAAGATCCTGGTGATATATCATTTGGGGAAATAACTTTATATTATTGTATATTTTTGTTTAATACAGTTACCGTTTATCTAGTATCTTATAAGTACAGCCTTGCCTATGCAGAACAGAAAGATTATATACAATCTAATATACAAGTCATATCATCTTTTATCACTTTAATAATACAAATATTAGTTTTAATTCTATATAAAAATTTTTTAGTTTATTTAATAATTGGAAGCATTACAGGAGTTATAGAAAAAGTATTTATTAGTTTATACCTTAATAGATTATATCCGTATTTACTAGAAAAAAGTAAAAACAAATTAACTATAGAAGAAAAAAGAGAATTAAAGAAAAATGTAATAGCACTTTTATTTCATAAGATGGGTGATATTAGTATTAATCAAACGGATAATATATTAATATCTTATTTTATCAATTTATCAACAGTGGGTTTATTATCAAACTATAATATAATCATAACAACAATTATTGGTTTCATTAATACTATGTTTTACTCAGTTATTTCAGGATTTGCTAATTTGGTAATAACAGAGAGCAAAGAAAGGCAATACTTACTATTTAAAGTATATCGTTTTATGGGTTTTTGGATATATGGCCTGGCAATTCTTTTCTTAAGTATATTACTAACACCTTTTATAACATTATGGCTAGGAAATGATATGACAGTTAGCAAATCACTTATTTTATACATTATGATTGGCTATTATTTTAAAAGTCATATAATCGTTATAAATAACTTTAAGGCAGCGGCAGGTATATTTGATGCAGATAAATATATTGCAATTATACAAGGCGTAGTAAATCTATTTGCTTCTATTTTACTCATAAAGCTGATAGGATTAGAAGGTATTTTCCTTGGAAAAATTATCGTAGAATTAATAGCAGAGTTAGTCAAACCATTTATTATATATAAGATAGTATTTCATAAAAAGGCAAATGATTATTATAAAGATTCAATAGTATATATTACCATAATTAGTGTAGCATATATAATTTTAAGATATATTAAGCAATACCTGTTAAGTGAAGTAACAATTCTTAGATTTGGTATTATGCTATTTGTCATACTCATTTTTAGTAATTTATTTTTCTATATTACTTTACACAAAAGAGAGGAATATGAATATTTACTACAAGTAGTTATGACAAGATATAAAGGATATGTTAGTAAATACTATGGAAATTTAATGTTAAGATTTAAGAACTTGTTTAAGTGATTTAGAAAAAAAATTTCTATTAAAAATAAGAATATATCAGATTACTTATGATACATTCTTATTTTTTATTTTATTATGATGGTTTAGGGAAGCATATATATAAAATCTTCCGTATAAGACCAAATATTGTTCCTAAGATAAGCCCAATTAGAATACTAAGAAGTGCATATTTTCTAGTAAAACTTAAGCAATTAAAGCTTTCAAGAAGGCTACACGAAGTGTAGATTCCTTTGAAATAATATAATCCAGTAATCATGATTATATAAATTAATAATGAAAATATGACACCAGTAGTTAATTTTGGCTCACATTTTAAACAAGCGATAGCACCATATACAGCAGCAGCTATTAACCCAGGGCCAAGTAATATTAATATAAATCTAATAAGTTCCATATATTATCCTCCATTCTGCAGATACGCCGCGAATCCCAGCATCAGCACAAATTTGCCGTGTGAAAAATCTTTATTTTTCACACTATCCTCCTATTTTAATAAAATAGTACCCTGCTATCATAATATGCGATTAACTTGTACATTGACACCAATGTAAGATACTAAATGGACCTGTTCTATACTTTGTTTATGAGAACATAGTTCTACTTAGCCCTATGGTTCATACAATAATCAGTAGATACCAAAGGAGGAGCTTATATGTTTACCGGTAAAACACTTTTAATAACAGGTGGTACAGGAAGTTTTGGGAATGCTGTATTGAATCATTTTGTCCATACAGATATTGGTGAAATACGAATATTCTCAAGAGATGAAAAAAAACAAGATGATATACGTAGGATATATAATAATTCCAAAGTACAGTTTTATATTGGAGATGTAAGAGATTATAGCTCCATAAAGAATGCAATGTATGGCGTAGACTATGTTTTTCATGCTGCAGCATTAAAACAAGTACCCTCTTGCGAATTTTTTCCAATGGAAGCAGTAAAAACCAATGTAATAGGTACGGACAATGTGTTATCAGCTGCAATTGATCATAATGTAAAAAAAGTAATATGTCTCTCTACTGATAAAGCTGCATATCCAATTAATGCAATGGGTATATCAAAAGCCATGATGGAAAAGGTGTATATTGCTAAGTCTAAACTACAAAATCCCAATAAAATTATTATCTGTGGTACTCGTTATGGAAATGTGATGGCTTCTAGAGGTTCTGTAATTCCCTTATTTATTCATCAAATAAAAGCAGGAAATGAAATAACCATTACAGATAGAAAGATGACTAGATTTTTAATGAGTTTAGACGATGCAGTAGATTTAGTTGTATATGCTTTTCTTCATGGTAAGCAAGGAGATATTCTAGTTCAAAAATCTCCAGCATGTACCATAGGAGATTTAGCAACTGCATTGTTAGAATTGTTTCACCGCGACAATGAAATTAAGATAATTGGAACAAGGCATGGAGAAAAGCAATATGAAAATCTACTTACCAAAGAAGAATATCTAGTAGCAGAAGATAAGGATAAATTCTTTATCGTTCCAGCTGATACAAGAGATTTGAATTACGATAAGTATTTTGTGGAAGGAAGTATGAAACTTAGTGAAGTGGATGAATATAATTCCAATAATGCAAAACGATTAACCATACCTGAGATTAAGGAGCTGTTGTTATCCTTAGATTATGTTCGGAAAGAATTAGAGGGGTGGAATCCATGATGAAAGTATTAGTTACTGGTTCAAATGGATTCATAGGTAGAAATCTAATTTCATGGTTAAAAGAAATGAAAGAAGTCCAAGTACTAGAATATGATAAAGATACCAAAGAAACTTACCTAGAAGAATATTGTAGTAAGGCAGATTTTGTATATCATCTAGCAGGTGTGAATCGGCCATTAGATGAATCGGAGTACGTCTACGGCAATGTTACCTTTACGGAAAAGCTACTTGGAATGTTAAAAAAATATAACAATCCTTGTCCTGTTTTATTATCTTCCTCCATCCAAGCAACTATTAATAATCCTTATGGAAGAAGTAAAAAAGCAGGTGAAGATATGCTTATTAACTATGGAAAAGAGTGTATGACAAAAGTACTCATATATCGTTTACAAAATGTGTTTGGTAAATGGTGTAAACCTAACTATAATAGTGCTGTTTCTACTTTTTGTTATAATATATCAAGAGATATACCTATATATGTTAACGATAGAAATAAATCATTGGAATTAGTATATATTGATGATGTAATAGAAGAATTCCTAAGGGCACTCTATGGTAATGAGAATAAAGAAGGCAATTATTGCAAAGTAGCCACATCCAATCAAGTTACCCTTGGTTTTATAGTAGATACTTTAACATCCTTTTATCACGAAAGAGAATTAGGCAGAATACCAAATTTTTTAGATAACTTTACTAAGAAATTATATAGCACCTATTTAAGCTATATGCCAGAAGATAAATTCTCATATCCTTTGCATATGAATATAGACAACAGAGGCTCTTTTACAGAATTTATTAAAACCAATGATAGGGGCCAGGTATCTATAAATATATCGAGACCTGGTGTTGTAAAGGGAAATCACTGGCACAACACAAAAGTGGAGAAGTTTCTTGTTGTTAGTGGTAGAGGTGTAATCAGATTTCGTAAATTAAATACGGATGAAATAATTGAGTATTATGTTAGTGATAAATTACTTGAAGTAGTAGATATTCCAGTAGGATATACCCATAACATAGAAAATCTAGGTGATTGTGATATGGTTACTATTATGTGGGTAAATGAAATATATGACAGTAATAGACCAGATACCTACTATCAGATAGTATAATAATATAAAGGGGCCGACAGACTTATATACTTGCTAAGGGGGATTATTTTGGAAAGATTAAAGGTAATGACTGTAGTAGGAACTCGTCCTGAAATTATAAGGTTATCAATGGTGATTCATAAACTAGAGAGTGTAAAAGCAATACATCATATATTAGTCCATACGGGGCAAAATTATGACTATGAGCTAAATGAAATATTCTTTAAAGATTTGAATCTTAGAAAACCGGACTATTTTCTTGGGGCAGCAGGATATTCTGCAATAAGTACCATTGGTAATATTCTAATTAAAATAGATGAAGTACTTGAGATTGAAAAACCAGATGCCTTTTTAGTACTTGGAGATACCAATAGTTGTGTAAGTGCAATAGCGGCGAAAAAAAAGCATATACCAATATTCCATATGGAAGCAGGAAATAGATGTTTTGATAATAGGGTACCAGAAGAAATTAATCGGAAACTAGTAGATCATATAGCAGATATCAATCTACCTTATAGTGATATAGGAAGAGAATATCTACTAAGAGAAGGGATTGCACCAGATAAGATAATAAAAACTGGAAGTCCAATGTATGAAGTTATTCATAGTCAATTAGATAAGATTCATAAATCAAATATTTTAGATGAGTTAAATATATGTGAAAACGAGTATTTTCTTGTATCAGCCCATAGAGAAGAGAATATAGAGATAGATATTAATTTTGATCAGTTAATGGATAGTATAAATACCATAGCAAATGAGTATCAGCTACCAATTATATTAAGTACTCATCCAAGAACCAAAAAAAGACTTGAGGAGAAGAGGGTAGTATTAAGTCAATATATTAAGATGATGAAACCTTTTGGTTTTCATGATTATATCAAGCTTCAGATGAATGCAAAAGCGGTATTAAGTGATAGTGGTACCATAAGTGAAGAGACTTCTATACTGGGATTAAAATCTCTAAATATTAGGGAATCACATGAACGTTTAGAAGCTATGGAGGAAGCTACAGTTATGATGGTAGGATTAGGTAAAGATAGGATATTGCAAGGTCTTAGTATATTAGAGGAATGGACGGATAAAAAGCAAAAGATCGTGAATGACTATTATGTTACCAATGTTTCAGATAAAGTGGTAAAAATAATTCTCTCATATACTGATTATACAAAGAAATGATGCATTAAGAGAATTTATATATATTATTGGGAAGATTGTACATTTTACACTCTTCCCATAGTTATCATTAATTGTGGTAAAATATAGTAAAATATGTTATTCTTTATTATAAAATTATTAATTTTACAACATCACCATTTCCAGCATTAACACAGTTTGAAGTATATGGTAGAGAAGCATAAGAATATCTATCATTGACGTGCCAGGATGTATAGAATATAATGAATTCCTTGAAGATAGTAATACATGTGTTTGTATATAGAAGGGAATTTTATGAGTAATTTTAGTAATTTTAATTTAAGTGAAGAAATACAACAAGCATTAGATTCATTAGGATATCAAAAACCTACCAAGGTACAAGCTACTGTGATTCCTGAAATTCAGTTAAAAAAAGATGTTATTGTTAAGTCTAGGACAGGTAGTGGAAAGACTGCATCCTTTGCTATTCCTATATGTGAAGATATTGATTGGCTACAAAATAAGCCACAAGCATTAGTGCTTACCCCTACAAGAGAGTTGGCAGTTCAAGTTACAGAGGAATTTATTCATATTGGTAGATATAAAAGAATTAAAGCCACTGCAATATTTGGGAGACAACCCTTTTATGAACAAAAACTAGAACTTAAAAGTAAAAATCATGTAGTTGTGGGAACACCAGGTAGAATTCTTGATCATATAACAAGAGGTTCTAATGCATTTTCAAAAATTAAATATTTAGTACTTGATGAAGTAGATGAAATGTTAAATATGGGATTTTTAGAACAGGTAGAGTCTATTATAAAAACACTTCCAAAAGAAAGAATCACTTTATTGTTTTCAGCAACTATCCCTGATAAAATAAAGTCACTTAGTAAAGCTTATATGATAAATCAAGTAGAAATTAATATAGAAGAAGAGGATGTAACTACAGAGCAAATCAAGCATTACTCTTATGAGACTACGGATACAGATAAGCTTTCATTATTAGAAGATGTTTTAATAGTAGAGAATCCAGAAAGTGCAATTATATTTTGCAACACTATAGAGAATGTTAATCATGTTCATGGTCGTTTAAAAAGTTTACATTACCCATGTGATAAGATTCATGGTGACATGGAGCAAGAAGATAGATTAGAAGTTATAAGCAAATATAAAAGAGGGATGTTTCCATATCTGATAGCAACAGATGTTGCTGCAAGGGGTATAGATATTGATAATGTTTCACTTATTATTAATTATGATATTCCCTATGAAAAAGAAGTCTATGTCCATCGTATTGGTAGAACTGGAAGAAAAGATCTAGAGGGTAGAGGAATTACCTTTGTTACTAGTAAAGAGGAGAAGTATTTAAATTTTATAAAAAGTTATATTAATTCAGAGATTATTCCCCTAACACCTCCTACAAAAGAAGAAATTGAAGACAAAAGGGAAGCATTTACGAATAAAATCACTAGGAAATTAAAACCAAGAACTTTAAAAAGTGATGCTATGAATAAAAATATTATGAAACTACATTTTAATGGTGGTAAAAATAAAAAATTCCGTACCGTACATTTTGTAGCTACCATTGCCAATATAGAGGGTGTAACGGCAGAAGATATTGGAATAATCACAATATTAGATAGGTTATCCTATGTTGAGATACTGAATGGAAAAGGCCAACTTGTATTAAATAAACTACAAGGTGCTACCATAAATGGTAAGTCTGTGAAGGTGTCAAAATCATATAAATAACAAATAGAAAGCTAAACAGTTTTATTCTTCTAATATAAACAAAAGGGTGGTAATAGGATGTTATATGAATTTAATAACGGATTGAATTATATTAATATTCGGGATATGAAGAAAGAACATTTAACAGTTGGTTTAATTACTTTAAAAGAACTAAAGGAAAATAATGATCTATTCGGATTTTCAAGTTCTACCATAAAAGATTGTGAAGAAGAAAATCAAAAATATAGAAACACCATTGATATCTATGACTTATATAGTTTTGGTATTATGACAGTGATAAATGCAGCAGATGATTTAACCATTAAAGATCGAATTGGATTTTATATTAAAAAAAATTTATTTTTACTAGTTGAAATTATAGACGATGATAAAAGTGTACAAAATATACTTAAGTTTGCAGTAGAACGATATCATCATTCAGCCATGACTCTTGAGAAAGTTATTTTTAGTGTCTTTGAAAGCCTAATCAATAATGATAGAAAAGTGTTGGAACATATTGAATATCATATTGATGAATTAGAAGATATGATTATATCAGGTAAAGTAGAACAAAATTTTAATGGTGAAATTCTAGTGCTAAAGAAACGTTTGTTAATTCTTAAAAACTATTATGAACAAATTATTGATGTTGGCGAAGAACTTCAAGAAAATGAAAACGATATATTTATGGAAGAGAATCTAAGATATTTTAAAATGTTTACAGATAAAGCTACCAGATTAAGTAATAATGTACAAATGCTGCGTGATAAATTAGTACAATTAAGAGATGCTTATAATGCTGCATTAGACTATAATTTAAACAGCATTATGAAGATGTTTACTGTAGTAACTACAATATTTTTACCACTTACATTAATTGTAGGTTGGTATGGTATGAATTTTACTACAATGCCAGAATTAACTTGGAAATATGGATATGTAAGTGTAATTGTTTTAAGTATTATAGTTGTGATAGGTATATTTTGGTATTTCAATAAGAAGAAATTTTTGTAAGTTAATATTTATTTCATAATAGTAAGAAATATAAACCGAGATGGGTAGGGGCATGGGAATTGATAGAATTGTTCAAGTATTAACAGAGGAAGATAATATAAAAGATTTAGTGTTATTTCCTCTAATGAGACGAATTAATAAAGAAAATAGTATCTAAGGTAGATGTAATAAATTGAAATAAGATATTATAATAACAATAGACATAAAATAACCCGAGCACTTATATACATCAAAGTTTCAAGTGTTCGGGTTAATAAATAAAAAGCAGTTCATATTCAGATGTATAATATAATTTATAATGACGTTCCACATTCCTTACAAAACTTAGCATCTTCATCATTAAGAGCTTTACAGTTGTTACATCTAACCTTAATAACTTCTTTCTCGGAGGAATTAACGAATTTATCTACAACATCAATATTACTAATAACGTCATTAATCATTCCACCTTTTGCTTCATTAAAAGGTTTTAAATCTTCGCGGGATTGTTCTGGGTCTAAGATTAATCCGCTTCCTGCAGCTCCTTTTGCACCAATATTCATAACAATTTGCCCAACGATAATTAATATCATACCGAATATTGCATTTGAAAATGAAGGAAAACCAGTACTAAACATACTAGAAGGGTTAGTAAATAAAGTTGCAAAGGAAAAGAAAACAGATATAAATAATATAAAACCTAGTATCATCATTCCCATACCAATATAGTAAGTCACTTTTCTTGAATTATTTAATTTAGACATATGATATACCTCCTTATGGCATCATTTTCACTTTATTATATCACTAATTTAGGTAGTATACAAATTAAGATATGATTAAAGCTTACTAAGTTCTTATTAATTAATTATTTTATTTAGCTAAATAGCCATCTGGTATATTTATTGCATATTGTTGATAATTTTCTTGACCATGATATAATATGAATGGGTATTCTTAAGTAGAATTGCTATATTGGATAAACTTATATAAAAAAACTATATTAGGATAAACTTAGATAGATATGAAAGTTAATAGTGTATTAGATAGTAGGTGAACATGGAAGATAAATTTGTTTTATTCAATGAGGTTTCTTTTGGATATGAGAAACAAGTAATATTAGAGAAAGTATCATTAGAACTAAAAAAGGGAACATCCTATGCTATTGTAGGTAAATCTGGAGCAGGTAAAAGTACATTATTAAATTTAGTTGCAGGGTTTATCAAACCAACAGAAGGTGAAATTATTATAGATAACGAAAAATTAACAGGAGCAAGAAAAAACACTGGTTTTTTATTTCAAGAACTTGGATTATTCCCATGGCAAACGGTTCATGAGACCCTATTCATGCCATTAAAACTAAGAAAAGGGATGGGATTTCATAAGGATTGTGTCATAAGCAAAGAGACAATGAAAGAGAAAGTAAACAATATATTACAAGATATGAAATTAGAACATTTAATTGATAAATATCCAAGTGAACTTAGTGGTGGTGAAAAGCAAAGAGTTGCACTTGCTAGAACTTTAATCCTAGAACCTGATTTATTATTAATGGATGAACCAACTTCTTCCTTAGATTCAATGACCAAAGAAAATATTGGTAAATTAATAATTGAGAGACAAAGAAAAACTAAATCTACGTTATTATATGTTACTCACGATATAGAAGAAGCAGTTTTATTAGGTGATAGAATATTAGTTATGGGTAATGATTCAAAGGTTATTGAATATGATAATCCATACTGTGGACAAAGTAATGCCAAAGAACAAATTGGATTTTATGAAACTTGTATACATATTAGGAAGCTATTAAAATCGGAGACAGAATAGAATGAATAGGAAAAAGAAATATATAAATAGTCCTTTGATTGGTTTTTTAAGTTTTATTATACTGTGGCAAGTAGTACATCTACTACTGAATACTCATACTATTCCATCACCTATGGACACCTTATTATATGCCCTAGGAATACCTAAAAAGTTAGCATTACATTCAATTTCTAGTATCGGGCGTGTAGGAATCTCTGTATCAGTATCCTTAGTCCTTGGTATTCCAATTGGAATGTATTTAGGTGTTAATAAAAGAGCCAATCGTATTTTTTCCCCTTTACTGTATTTTATATATCCCATACCTAAAGTAGCATTTCTACCAGTATTTATGCTATTGTTTGGATTAGGCAATAAATCAAAAATAATCTTAATCATATGGATTATTATATTTCAAATAATTTTATCAGTACGAGATGGTGTGTTACAGGTTCAGCCGCTATATTATAAAGTAATGAATGGTTTTGGGGCCTCTAAATTAGAGAATATAAGATTTCTTTTAATACCTGCTATTTTACCATATATATTTTCAGGGCTACGTGTGAGTATTGGTATATCACTTGCTACATTATTTTTTGCTGAAAACTATGCTACAACTTATGGGATTGGATATTTCATATTAACGGCTTGGACAAAAATGAACTATGTCGAAATGTTTAGTGGGATTTTAGTGATTGGTATTATAGGTGTTATATTGTTTCATCTGATTGATTGTTTGGAGAACTATTTTACACCTTGGGTAAAAAGAGAAAATTAAAAACGTGTTTCTAGTGGATAAGAAATTCACTCTATTTTGGGGTACT
>JAEWHU010000364.1 GCA_023387635.1 Bacillota bacterium | reverse complement strand
CATAGCTATTTTCACCAAATACTTTTAAGGCACTATCTAATATTTTCTTTCTACTATGTTTATTTTTCTCTTCTCGCTTTATCTCATTTTCCTCCTTAAAACTTTTTCGACCAGGTGGTCTATTTTTGTATTATAGCAAATGTTATCAATAAGATCAACACTAGCTAAGGCATTACTTAAACTAAAAAAAGCACTATTATTCCTATTGGACGAATAATAATGCTTTCTGCAAATATATTTTATTCGGTACTTAACTCTTAATTTAACTTTGCTTGATTATAATTTAAAATCATTATTTTTAATAACTTGCTTTATTATAACTTAATATCTTATTTAAAAAATATTACCTTGCTAATTCAAACTCCGTACAGATTGGGTAATCACCACTTTGACTACGTTGTAATTTGGCATCAATTCCGTATATTTTTTTAAGAGTTTCATTGGTAATTACGTCATTAGGGCTACCTTCGCAGATAACTTTACCTTTCTTTAGCCCTATAATATTGTGAGCAAAACGGCATGCATTATTTAACTCATGAAGTACAATTACTATGGTAATCTTTTTCTCTGCATTAAGTTTTTTGAGTAATAATAATATTTCTAATTGATAAGACATATCAAGATAGGTAGTTGGTTCATCTAATAAAATAATATCTGTTTCTTGGGCTAATGTCATAGCTATCCATGCACGTTGCCTTTGCCCTCCTGATAAACTCTCAACTGGGCGATTAGAAAACTCACTAAGTCCTGTTTCCTTGATTGCCCAGTCTATTACTTCTTTGTCATGTACGGATAAACCTGCCATTGTTTTTTGATGAGGAAAGCGACCATATGCGATTAACTCTTTTACAGTAAGACCATTTGGACAAATTGGGTTCTGTGGTAATACTGCTACTTCTTTTGCTAAAGCTTTTGCTTTTCTAGACTTTATATCTTTTCCATTAATATAGATATTTCCTTTTTTAGGCTTCATAATACGAGCTATCGTCTTTAATAATGTGGATTTACCGCACCCATTTGCCCCTATAATAATGGATATTTCACCTTTTGGAAGGGATAAATTCATATTATCTATAATTATATTATCTTCATAAGCTACAGTTAAATCTTTAACACTAATTGCTTCCATTAGTTCTCCTTCATCATTAGATATATAAAATAAGGTACTCCAAATATGGATACTATTATTCCAACTGGAATCTCAATGGGTGAAAATAAATTCTTTGCAACTAAATCTGCAATTAATACAATATTTACACTAATAAAAGCTGAAACAATAACAAAATGTCTGTGAAAAGGACCCACCATCTTTCTAGCCATATGTGGTGCTATAAGACCAATAAATCCTATATTACCAGCAAAAGCTGTTGCTGTTCCTGCTAGTACTACTGCAAAGATAAGTAATTTGCGTCTTTGCCCCTCCACATATATACCAATTCCAGTAGCTGTTTCATCTGTTAAATGCAACACATCAAGTATTTTGTGATGATACATTACAAGAAGAAATACTATAGTTACAATGGGAATAATAATCTTCGCGTAACTCCAACCTGAACCCCATAAGCTACCTGAAGTCCATGTAAGTACACGGTTATAATCTCCTACTCCACCACGAAAGGTAAAAAAAGTAATAAATGCATTTAGTCCTGTATTCACACCAATACCTATTAATAATAATCTTTTTGGTTTTATACCATTTTTACTTGATAATAGATATATGAAAAAAGCAGAAATAAAAGCTCCAAGTATTGCTAAAAAGGGTAAAACATATATGGATAAATCCCCTAATTCACTATAGTAATTATTCGTTTGATAGGTAATAAAGAGAATAGCAGCAACTGCTGCACCAGCATTTATACCTATAATTCCTGAATCGGCCAGATCATTTTTTGTTACTGTTTGCAAGATACAACCTGCAGTAGAAAGGGCAATTCCTACAAACATACCAACTAGCATTCTTGGCATACGTATGCTAAAGACGGCAGTATTTTGCATTTTACTACCATTGCCTTGTAAGGTCTTTATTATATCTGGAATTGATATGGAATAGGTTCCAATACTAAGGCAAAGAGCAACTGTGATGATTAATAGCAAGGTGAGAATAAAACATGAGATAATAAATCTTTTCTTTTTCATTTATCCTCTCTCCTTTCTAGCCATCACAATAAAAAATGGTATTCCAATAAATGCTGTAAATATTCCAATAGGAACTTCATAAGGCGTATATACCATTCTAGCTGCAACATCAGCATAAGTAAGAATAGTAGCGCCAAGTAGAAAAGAACAAGGAAGAATTTTTCTGTAGTCTTCACCTAAAATCATACGTACTATTTGAGGTACAAAAAGTCCAACAAAAGCAATGTTTTTCCCTACAGCTACTGCCACCGCACATAAAGGAATCATAATCACTAAAGTAATAAAACGAGTGCGATTGGGATTTAGCCCCAAACCAATGGCCACATCATCTCCCAAACTTAAAAGATTAATTCTTCCTGATATTAATAATGTTATTATTATCCCTGGTATACCAACGACTAATAATAACCATACATCACTCCATGATGCATTACGAAATCCACCAGAAACCCAAAATGCAATCAATTGAGAGCGATTTGTTAATAGTCCAATTACAGTTGTTAGTGATATAAAAAAGGTACTGATTGCGGTTCCTGCAAGTAATAATCTTGATATCGCCATATTACTTGCTTTTTTTAGAGTAAAACCAATCACTAGTAAACCGCTTAAAAAAGCTCCTATAAACGCTGCAATCATGACACTAATCGTAGATATGGGTATTTCTAATGCATAAAAGATTGCAATTACTAAAATTGCCCCTTGGCTCACTCCAAGTAATGACGGCTCAGCAATAGGGTTTCTTGTTACTCCCTGTATCATTCCTCCCGTAATTGAAAGAATACCCCCTGTAATTAACACACAGAGGGCTCTTGGGATTCTAACATCCCTGATTAGCATCATTTGGGTAGTATTTTCATAATGAAATATGCTATTATATATATCTGCTAGTCCTATTTTATAAGCACCAAGAGTAATCGCCAAAAATAAACCTACAAATAGTAAACACAGAATGCTACTTATAAAAAAGATGTGAAGTTTATTTCTTTGTCTCATCAAGCATCACCACGATTTCATCTAATAATAACTCTCTACCAATAGAACTATATCCTTGGTTAAAGTAAGGAGATGAATCTAATACAGTAACATTTCCTTCCTTTACAGCTTTTAAGTTATTCCATATTGCATTACTTTCAAGTTCTGCTAAATCTTCTTTGGTTGCTATAACAAATATATAATCTGCTTCTATGGCAGCTAATCCTTCATAAGTTACTACTGGTAAACTTATATCACTTTGTTCTGGCATGCCTGCTGGAACCTTTAGTCCCATATCATCATATAAAACACTACCAAATCCAGCACCGCCAAATACAAAGAACTGACCACCGCTAGCTAAAAATGATAGGTAAGTTTTATCCTCACCATATTTCTCTTTGATTTTATTACCAACTTCCATGGCTTTTTCTTCGTAAGCTGTTATCCAAGCAGTCGCTTCTTCTTCTTTACCAAATACTTTTGCAATAGTCATAATATCATCTTTCCAATTAAGTGCTTCAAGCCCTATCATAACGGTTGGTGCAATTTCTTTTAATTGATCGTACATTTTCTCTTGAACAGTTGAGATGATAATTAAATCAGGATTAACGTTCATTACTGCTTCAATATCCATGGTATCTTGCATACTATAGCCTAGAATCTCGGCCCCACTTAATACATCTTCTAAATAAGTTGGAAATTTAGTATAGTCATAAGCATCGCTATTGGCTGTTCCTACAACGGAATAGCCTAGAATAGAAAGGATATCACTATTACCACTTAAATCAACGATTCTTTTAGGGTTAGCTGGTATTTCAACTTCACCTTTTATATCTGTTACTATAATTGTTTCACTGCCATTTTCTGTTTTGTCTGTAGAATTATCATCTGTATCATTTTTATTTGTAGTATCATCAGTCACTACATTATCATTCACAGATCCATCATTATTCTCTTTACTCTTACAACCCGTAAAAGTTATTGCCATAAAAAGTGTTAATACAAGCATTTTAAGAACTAAATTTTTTTTCATTTATTCTTTCCTCACTTTCTGTGTTAGCTTCAACTAACTAATCATCCGTATTGTACATGACTTTCATTCTCATTACAATACAAGCATCTAATCGAATCATTTTATCATCTAATTAAATTATTTTGTTGAATTTTAAATAAGAATGTTTTATAATTTTGTATAAGTATTTGTAGCTAGAACTTATAATACCTTGTAATAAAAGCTTTATATATTTTGTTTATTATTTTACTTAGGAGTCCTTAATATGCTAGTAACTTCTGTAGAGGAATTTCAAAGAGAAGTTTTTAAACAACTATCTTTTATCCCATTTAAAATGGACAATTATACATTATACAAAAGTCCAGAACATCCTGAATACGGCTATTGTATACAATATAATAGACCAGGATATTATGAATTTGGAATTGCTGATTATACCATTCCAAATAATTTTGATTTAACTTTTAATAATCCATCAACAATACTACGTTTTGGAACTGTCTATGAAGGAATCACTAAATATCGTTTGGCTCATCAACCCATATCTTCCTTTACTCCCTCCTCTTTTTTAGTATTAGAAAAAGACATACATGGGAAACAAGTTTGGAAAAAGGGACAGCATTTTCAAGGCGCTGAAATTACAATACATAGTAAGTATTTTGAAGAGGTGGTTAATCCATCCTTTTGTAATCCTCTAGATTTTGCACATTTTTCGCTTAATTATACCTATCGTTCCTTACCACTTGACATAGTTAATATTATTCAGAAATTACAAAGTCTTGCGTTTAACAATTTACTTACCCCTATTTATTTAGAAAGCAAAATACTTGAATGTATTGCAATATTGGCAAATGAATTTAGTAAATCATTAGATAACACATTTACCAATCAACTTAATTATGGCTCTGTACTTATAGGTTCAAATAGAAAACTTAACCTTAGTTCTTCTGATATACAAGCAATAAAAAAAGCCTACGATATATTAACCGAGGACCCTTTTTATCCTCCAACCATAAAGAACTTAAGTAAATTAGTTTTATTAAATGAGCAAAAGTTAAAGGCAGGTTTTAGCCTACTTTATCATATGTCCATTGGTGAATATACTAATTCATTACGAATGGCTATTGCTGCCAATCTCCTATTAACTACCGACTTATCTATCGAGGAAATAGGCAGAAAAATTGGTTACAATTATCCAAGTAACTTTACCAAAATGTTTAAAAAAACCTATGGTAAAACAGCACTTCAATATAGAAAAAAAGACCGAGATAATCTTTTATAAGAGATTATTTTGGTCTTTTTAAAGATTAAATTATCATTATAGTATCTTCTATCTATGGAAATATTTTTGATATAATTCATTGGTAAGTTTCATCATCCTACCGTCTTCAATGATATAGATCTCATCACACAATTCTCTAATATCCTCATAATTATGTGAGGTTAGTAAAATTGTTTTTTCTTCTGCTTGTAGTATTCTAATAATTTCTTTAATGTCGTTGTAAGTTTTAAAGTCTAGTGCATTGAACGGTTCATCAAGTACAAGGATATCTTGGTCTTCCATAATTGCCTGTG
>JAEWHU010000345.1 GCA_023387635.1 Bacillota bacterium | reverse complement strand
AAACCATGATTTAATAAGGTTTTTCTCATAGATTTATTATCTTCATGAGTATCAACTCGTATGGACTTAACATGAATTTCTTTTGCCATAGCTGCAACATGATTTATTATTAAACCTGAGAGTCCTTGTCCTTTTGAATTATTATCTACAGCGATTCTATGGATAACCATGTAGTTACTTTGACTTATCCAATTGCCTTCATGTATCTTATTATATGTAACTTCCACATCACTGGTAACCATGAAAGTAGCCACAATTCTATCTTCATTTATTACTACATAAGATACTTGATTATTAATATCTGTTTCAATGGTATTATAGTTTGGATAACCATTTTGCCATTGATCTATATTATTATCTTTAAAATAGGTCTGCGCTTGCTTTATTATGTTTAAAATTGAGCTAATATCTTCTTGGCTAGCTTTTCTTATATTCATTTAAAAATCCTCTTTCATTATGATGTTTTGATATCATTTTCTTGTCAAATCACATCACTTATTTCACTTGTTTTCCTCTATCATATAATCTAAGCTTATATTTTACAAGTAAAATTTCATCTTCTATCTCTTTGAGTGTTTTAATTGTATAGAAATGGAATAATATATGTAGTATAATAATATTATTATGATGACAAGCATAGGGGGGGATGGTGAATGAAACAAGTAAAGATATTAGCCATTGGAAATAGTTTCTCGGAGGATGCTACTTATTATCTTCATCAGATGGCTAAAACAGTAGGTATCGATTCAAAAGTAGTAAATTTATATATAGGTGGGTGTTCTTTAGAGACACATATGAATAACGTTAAGATGGACGAAGTCTCCTATCGATATGAAATGAATGGAATCATAACAGAACGGTATGTATCTATTAAAGAAGCTTTACAAGAAGATGCATGGGACTATATAACAATACAGCAAGCAAGTCATGATAGTGGAATCATAGATTCTTATTATCCATATGTGGAACTACTTTATGATTATATAAGAGAATTTCAAAAAGGAGCTAAAATATTACTTCATCAAACTTGGGCTTATGAAAGAGATAGTACTCATGAATGTTTTGATAGATATCATAATAGCCAAGAAGAGATGTATAATAAATTAAAGATTGCATACTCAGATGTAAAATCAAAATTAGGAATTGATATGATTCCATGTGGTGATGTGATACAAGAAGTAAGAAAAAGAACACCTTTTCAATATGATAAAGGAGAGATGTCATTGTGCCGTGATGGATTTCACATGCATTATATTTATGGTAGATATTTACTAGCAGCAACATGGTATGAAGTTATCTTTGGGCTAAATATACTCGAGAATGACTTTATACCTAAAACAGATTATATGCCTTATGTAGACGTTGATTTGGAGGCATTGCATATTATAAAAACATGTGTACATGAAATAGTAACAAATATTAATACAATAGAAAATAATCTATTATAGTAAGTGCTTTGTAATCTATAAGTTATTGGAAACTAAATTCTTAAAAACCGCTTAGAAGTTATTAATTAGAATGTTTTACATATTGAATAAAAGTAAATTTATCAACATATCTATCTTAGGAGGAATGAATACAGAATAGATATTGCGACTAAGAACAGGAATTAATAATAAAAGATGATAAAGAAGGAGAGGACAAAGTAGCATGATTAAAAGGGAATTGGGTAATACAGGATTTTTGATTGCACCTGTTGTGTATGGAGGCATTATATCAATGGAAGATGGCCAAGATGCATCTGATCGTTATGTATCATGGGCAATAGACAAGGGTATTAATTATTTTGATGTAGCACCATCCTATGGAGATGCGCAAGAGAAGTTAGGTAATTCTATAAAACCTTATCGTAAGGATATTTATCTTGCTTGCAAAACAACTTGTAGATTAAAGAAAGATGCACAGAAAGAATTTGAAGAATCATTGCAAATGCTACATACGGACTATTTTGATGTTTACCAATTACATGCATTAACTAATGAAGAAGATATTGACCTTGCATTTGGTCCAAACGGCACTATGGAGCTTATGGTACATGCAAAAGAAGAGGGCATTGTAAGAAAATTAGGTATTACATGTCATAATGAAGATATCGCTCTAAAGGCCCTATCAATGTATGATTTTGATACCGTAATGTTTCCTATGAATTGGGGTGTTAACTTAGGCAAGGATTTTGGAAGCCGTATTAGTAGGGCTGCCAAGGAAAAGAATTTTGGCTTATTTGGTATGAAAACATTAATTCATCGTGCTTGGATAGATGAAGAAGAAAGGAAGAACTCATCTTATACTAAATCATGGTGTAAGCCAATTAGTGGAAATGATGAATTAGCGTTAGCTGCATTAAAATATACTTTATCCATGGGTCCACATGCAGTGGTGCCTCCTGGGAATTATGAGCATTTTTCTTATATAGTAGAGCATATAGAAGAGTGTATTAATAATCCATTATCTTTTGCAGATAGAAAATTATTAGAAGAAGAACTAATAAAAATAGATGGTCAGTACTTTTTCTAAAATGATTCAAAAGGGTCCTTTAAGGGCCCTTTTGAATTAATTCCTATTTTTTAACACGAACAAATTTCTTCTTACCTATCTTTATCACATCATTATCATTAAGTATGGTATTAATATCCGTAATTTTTTCCCCGTTAATTTGAACACCGCCTTGAGTTAATATTCTGCGAAATTCACTATTTGAAGGTACTAAAGACTCAGTAACTAAAATTGGAATGATATCTACAAGAGTATCTTTTTGGATTGTTATGGTTGGAATATCATCTGGTATAGCTTTTTTACTAAATGCTTGTTCATAGAACTCCATAGCTTTTATGGTTTCTTCTTCTGTATGGTATAGTGAGGTAATTACTTTTGCTAATTCATATTTAATATCTCTTGGATTTTTACCATCTTCTAGCTCTTTTTTAATTTCATTTACCTTGTCAGGATGAATATCTGTTGCTAATTCAAAGTATTTAATAATTAGTTCGTCTGGAACTTCCATTACTTTTTTAAATATTACATTAGCAGGTTCGTTAATACCAATGTAATTACCTAAACTTTTACTCATTTTTTCAACACCATCTAATCCTTCTAGAAGAGGCATAAATAGAGCAACTTGAGCTGGCTTTTCCATATGTTTTTGTAAGGTTCTTCCCATAAGTATATTGAAAGTTTGATCCGTTCCACCAAGTTCAATATCAGCGTCAATAGCAATGGAGTCATATGCTTGCATAAGAGGGTAGAAGAATTCGTGTAAACTAATGGGAACGTTATTAGTATATCTGTTTTTAAAATCATCACGTTCTAATATTCTAGCAACTGTAGTAGTAGATGCTAATCGAATAACATCTTCAAAATTAAGCTTTGATAACCATTCTCCATTAAAACGAACCTCGGTTTTATCTATATCAAGTATTTTAAATATTTGTGTTTGATAAGTTAACGCATTTTCTTTTACTTGTTCATCGGATAAGGCAACTCTACCTTTTGATTTTCCTGTTGGATCACCGATTTTACCAGTAAAGTCACCGATGATAATAACTGCTCTGTGTCCTAAATCTTGCATCTGTTTTATTTTTCTAAGAACAACGGCGTGGCCTAAATGGATATCTGGAGCGCTAGGGTCTAGACCTAACTTTATAACAAGTGGCCTGTTTTCCTTTATTGATAATTGAATTTTTTCCTTAAGTGAATCTTCACTAACGACTTCGCCTACTCCTTTTAATATAATACTCATTTGTTCTTCAACTGATTTAAACATATAAAATCCTCCTGATATAATAATATTATTAAATATCGCAAGATCTATAGATTAATATGCAATAAAAAAACTCCCGTCCTTATCATAAGGACGAGAGTGTCTCTCGCGTTACCACCTAATGTTTATAAACAACTCACGTTGCTTACCTTTTCAAGTACAGCTTATAGCGATACTTTAGCACTATAACGTGTGCAGGAATCCGTCGCAGCCTACTAAAAGTTCAGTGCGAAGCTCGAAGATGTATTCATAATAGGTTTCCCATGCGCCTCTCATCAACCGGCTACTTTCTGTAAGTTTCACTTATTACTACTTATTCTTTTCATTGCTTTTTATCTATACTCCGAAAAATAGTTTCCTATAATTCTTCGTTTTGCTTGATATTAAATTAGCCATATTATAATAACAATTATCATCAATGTCAAGCAAATAAAAAAAGTTTTTTCAATTTTTATGACTGAAATTCTAAACAGTATGGTAATGATGGAGACCAAGGATAGAAAATATAGAGAGGAGAAAACAGACATTGACCAAGGTATAATGTGTGTAAATAGCGAAAATCTAACTGGTTTGTAAAGAGGTAACATTAGTATAAAAGTATTGTTGTTGTAGATAATAACATTATTATTTTTTTTATTATTATACAAAAAGAGAGGAATAGAAATATGGATAGTATAAGGATTACAATCGAAGGGTTAGAGCAACCAGAAACACAAGAAAAAGTTAAAAATCAATTAGAAGGTATTGTAGGTATACAGGATGTAGCTTTGAGTGAAGGTCAGACATATTTAGATGTAAATTATGATGATCAGACTTCAGTCGCAGAAATTAATAATCATTTACAAAATAATGGTTATAAAATAGTGGATATAACATAGGTTTATACTAACAATAATGCATTGCTTTCTTAGATTGACATTAGAATTTCATAAATGTAATTAAAGAAAAGCTCTTCAAATATAAAATATTTGTAAGAGCTTTTGCATTATTAGATATTAATAATAGTTTGCCCAAGTATATATATGCTCATTATTACATTATTAATTCTACTTTTAACCTTATACATTACATCCATTTCTTGCATACAAATAATTATATAGAGAGCCATGTCTAATCTCATCTGTTATTATCTCTGTTAACATATTGAAGTGCATACTTGATTGCATAGCATAAAGAATTTGACGATATTTCTTTACTGCATTTTGTTCACCAAGAAGTGCTTTTTTTAATCCGTCACAATAAGAACTAGGAGGTGTAAATTGCTCATTTTCTAATTGAGGTACCATTTCACCAGTTAGTTCATAATAAATTTGATGGAATAAATTGTTATGTTTTATTTCATCATCACGTATTCCTGTTATAATTTCTTGTTCCTCCATAGTTGGTGCATGTTCAAGTAGATACGTATAGAATTCTCTATCTTCATTTTCGCCTGAAACTGCATCGCGAATTAATGCAAGTGCGTTTTCAAAGTTTTCAGGATAAATAAATACATCGTAAGTTGCTGGCTGTGACTGTGTAGGCCTCATAGCAGTAGAGAAAACTTGAGTGTAAGGGTCAAAATAATTATAATAATTCATACTAATTCTCCAATTAAAGTTCAATAACAATATATGAGTACATAATACAAATGGTCCATATATTATAAGCAATTAGTTATATATGCAAAATAATTGAATTCCCAATATTAATTATTTTATTGAGATGATAGTAAAATATGTGTTTACTTATAATAATATTTACAAAATTACATTTGGTTTACATAATAAAATTAAGTAAACACAATTAACTTATTTACAATTACTAAAAGGTATTGTTTTAACAATGATAGGAGATAGTAGTATAAATGTATAAATTTAATAATTAATTTTTTCATTTATTTATTTAATAATAGAATTATACATTGAAAAAGTTGTGAATAATCAAGTTCAATTATTATATAAATATTTATATTTATTAAAATTTTATAATATTTCCTAGAAGCATTTAAATGTATCAAAATATATGTTATACTGACTTAATTCTATCTGTTATACCATGGGAGGATGTATGTTCGGTTACGTAAATATTAACAATTCAGAACTTAAAATGAAAGATTATTATAAATATAAGGCCTATTACTGTGGTTTGTGTAAAACTTTAAAAAATAAGTATGGTCGTTTGGGACAAATGACATTATCCTATGATATGACTTTTCTTGTTATATTACTTACCTCATTATATGAAAGTGATACGGTTAGAGAGCAAAATCGATGCGTAATACATCCAATAAAGAAACACAATACACTTTGTAATGATGTTACTGAATATGTAGCTGACATGAATATTGCTTTGACTTATCATCATTTGCTTGATGATTGGCAAGATGATAAAAGTGTTCTTGGTCTAACTGGTGCAAGGTTATTAAAGAAATCTTATAAGAAGATTAGTAAAAAATATCCTAGACAGTGTGAGAAAATAAGTGAATCTTTAAGCAAACTACAAGAATGTGAAAAAAATAATGAAATAAACATTGATATCGTATCTCGCCCCTTTGGTGAGTTAATGGCTGAATTATTTGTATATAGAAATGATATGTGGGAAGAGAGTCTTAGAAAAATTGGATTTTTCCTTGGAAAATATATATATATTCTTGATGCATATGATGACATTGAAAAGGATATTGAAAAAGGTAGTTATAATCCTTTAAAACATTTATATAAAACAGAAACCTTTGAACTAGACTGCCATAATATGTTGACTATGATGATTGCAGAATGTAGCAATGAATTTGAAAAACTTCCTTGTCTATGGGATATTGATATTTTACGTAATATTCTATATGAGGGAGTTTGGACAAAATTTAATAAAATTAAAAATGAAAGAATTGAAAAGGAAGGGCAATAGAATGATAGTAAATCCATATCAGATACTTGAAGTATCCCCTAATGCATCTAACGATGAAATTAAAAAAGCATACCGAGAATTAAGTAGAAAATATCATCCTGATTCTTATGCAAATAATCCTCTTTCTGACTTGGCAGAAGAAAAGTTTAAACAAGTGCAAGAAGCTTATCAGCAGATCATGCGTGAGAGAGAGAATGGATATAATGGAGGAACTGCTTCTTCTAGTCATACTTCCTATTCAAGTAATGCAGATGATTCCTCACCAGAAATGATAGCAGCCTATAACTATTTAGCTGCTAGGCATTATGTAGAGGCGCTAAACGTGCTTCAAAGAATCTCTAATCGTTCTGCAAGATGGTACTATTACAGTGCAGTTGCAAACAGCGGATTAGGAAATAATGTTATTGCTCTAGAACATGCAAGGCAAGCTGTGGCTATGGAGCCAGGTAATTCGGAATACGAAAAAGTATTAAATCAAATTCAATGGCAAAGTCAGAGATATCAGAATACTCGTTATAACAATAATCCAGGGTATGGGACAGGTAATTTATGTTGCGATTTGTGGTGTGCAGACACATTATGTGAATGTATGGGAGGCGATTTGTGCGCATGTATGTAAATGCAAAAAAGATTGCTTTCTTAGGACTATTACTTGCAGCTACTACTTTACTAGTTATTCTTAGCGGTATATTGGAATTTAATACACTTTTTCTCTTGGCAGGAGCTTCTTTTGGTGTAGGTATTGCTATAAGAGAATGCAAACTAAGGATTGGTTTTGGATTTTATATTGGAAGTGTATTACTTAGTTTTATACTTGCTCCGAATAAATTTTATTGTATAACATATTCAGCAATGGGTTTATATTTGGTTATCATAGAATATTTTTTTATAACATTATCTAATGTTAACTGGAAAAAGAATCGAATAATATTTTTCTGGATAATAAAATATGTTACATTTAATCTTATGTATATACCCATTTTACTGTTTTTACCTAAATTAATATATCAAGGAGAAATAAGTACAGGTCTTCTGGTTATATTAATTTTAGTTGGGCAGATAGTATTATTTATATATGATACAGCTCATAATTATTTCCAAAAAGGTATATGGGATAAAGTTCGTAAAAATTTACATTTATAGAATGTTCTTTAGTTAAGTATCATAACTCCATTGTTTTAGTTAGGAATTTTTAACCTAATTATAATAATGGAGTTTTTATATTATATATAATGTTACGTACTTTACAAGAAAGTGAGTTATATATATAATAAAAGCAATATAAATTTGAAAAAAAATAATTTTCATTGGATGGGAATGACTAATTTATTTTTATACAATTTTAATTTTAAATATATTGGTGAGGAAATTTGGATACTAGACAACTTAGAAATAGAGGTAAAGTACATGATATTATCGGAAAAAATTGTTAAAAAACAATTTTCAATTACAAAGTGGAATAGAGGAGTAGAGTATTATAGAAAGAAAAGAGCAAAGATTTCAGATGTAAAAGTAGTTTATTTGGAGAATGAAGAAGAACCAGCCTATGAAGTACGTGGTACAGTTCAAGGAAGTGGAGGTAAGAAATATTCAATTACTTTTATGGCATGTAATGGAGGTGTTTATAATCTGGCATGCACTTGTCCTGATTTTAGAAGTTATTATTATGGTAATTGGGAAAATCATAATGGATGTAAGCATATAGCAGCAGCTACTTTAGAATTTATAGAGTATTCTAATTTAAATCCTATAGAGGTGAAGACTAGTAAAACTGTGTCTACACTGATAACACAATATTCTGAGGAGAGTATTGCTAAAGTTGTATCTAAACTAATAGAGGAAAAAGTGGATTTAGAGCCAAAACTGGATGTGGAAATGGGTCATATAAGAGTTTCTTTTCGAATTGGTGGTAAAAAGAAATATGTTATAAAAAATTTACAAGAATTCTACTTTAATATGAAAAATGGCCTGAAGATTACATATGGTAAAGAATTAGATTTAATACATCATATGAATAGTTTTACTGAACAAGGCCAGAAGTATGTAAAGTTTATTATAAGTCGAATTGAAGAAAATCTGCTTCTTATAGAACAGAACTATGGTGGATATTATGGTAGGACACCTGATAAACGTTATATTATTCTTTCGCCACATTCTTTAGATAACTTATTTTCTATAATGGTTGGTCTAGAAGTAAATTATTCAGGAAATAAAATAAGAGAAGATGAAAATAATGTCAACAAGGTAATCTGTGTTCAGGATAATCCTATCTTGAAATTGGAAAGTCAGCAACTTAAAACTGAAAATAAGAAAAATGATTTATCAGATTTTGCTGGAATTAATTTAGAGTTAGAAGATATCGAATATTTTCAAGGAGAAAGATATTCTTATATTCGTAAGGGTAATATATTATATCAAACTGATGAAAATTATAAAAAGGTCATGGACCCATTCTTGTTGAACATGAATAAATTACGTACTTCACAAATTCAGGTTGGAAAAGAGGATTTGGGTGCATTTTATCGCCATGTACTGGGACAAATTAAAGACTATGTGGAATTGGCTGAAGAAGAGAATAGCCAGATAGAACAATTTATACCTCCAGAACCAGAGTTCTATTTTTATCTTGATTATTTAAATAAGAATATAAGTTGTAAAACTAGTATTAAGTATGGAGATAAAGAATATGATGCATATAGCCAGGAAGAAGATGATAAATATATAAGAGATTTTGCTAAAGAATTTGAAATAACACTTAATGTTAGGAAGTATATACCTTATTATGATGATAAATTAGAAATAAATCATTGTAATAAGGATGAAGACTTGATTTATCAATTTTTAGATATTGGAATAAATGAACTTATGTCACTAGGGGAAGTAAAAGTAACTGATGAATTTAAACGATTGCAGATTAAGCCTAGTCCTAAAGTATCGGTTGGTGTTTCAATTGAAAGTGATTTGATGAATTTAGAACTATCTGCTAGTAATCTAGAATTTTCCGAATTGTCGGACGTGTTAGAAAGTTATCGTTTCCGTAAGAAATATCATCGTCTAAAAAATGGAGAATTTTTGCGTTTAGAAGATAATGCCCTTGCAACACTAACTGAATTAGTGGATGGTTTACACCTTTCAGTAAAAGAATTAACAAAGGGTAAAATGCATATACCAGCATATCGAGCGTTATATCTTGATAAAGTACTGCAAGAAAGTGAAGATGTCACTTACGAAAGAGATAATCAGTTTAAATTGTTACTTCGTAATTTTAAAGGAGTAGAAGATAGTGATTATGAAGTTCCAAAAGTAATAAAAGCTACCTTACGTAATTATCAAAAAAGTGGGTATCGTTGGCTTAGAACTATAGATGAATATGGTTTTGGTGGAATATTAGCGGATGATATGGGACTTGGAAAGACTCTGCAAGTGATTACCTTAATTCTAGCTGTAAAACAGGAGGGAAAGAAAGGGACAAGTCTTGTAGTATGTCCGGCCTCCCTAGTATATAACTGGGAAAGTGAATTAAATCAATTTGCTCCTTCCCTTAATGTTAAAACGATTACAGGAAGTATTAATGAAAGAAAAGAAATATTGTCCAATGTTGAAAATGAAGATGTGATAATAACTTCCTATGATTTGTTAAAAAGAGATATTGGGCTTTATGAAAATATAACATTTTTATATGAGATTATTGACGAAGCCCAATATATTAAAAATCATACGACACAAGGCGCTAAGGCAGTGAAGATTATTAATGCAAAAACAAAATTTGCTCTTACTGGTACACCGATAGAAAATCGTCTAAGTGAAATTTGGAGTATTTTTGATTACTTAATGCCAGGTTTCTTATATGGTTATGACCGATTTAAAAAAGAAATAGAAACTCCTATCGCAAAAAATAATGATGAAATAGCTACTGCTAGGTTAAAAAAGATGATTTCACCTTTTATTATGAGAAGATTAAAGAAAGATGTATTAAGGGATCTTCCAGACAAAATAGAACAAGTTACTTATTCTAAATTAGAAGGTGAACAGTTAAAACTATATGATGCTTATGTCGCTAAGGTAAAAAGAGATTTAGAAACACAAACTAGTGAAGACTTTGGAAAGAATAAGTTAAAAATACTTGCAGAGCTTACTAGAATGCGTCAGATTTGTTGTGACCCTTCACTTTGCTATGAAAATTATATGGGAGATTCAGCAAAGTTAAATACTTGTATTGAATTGTTACAAAATGCCATAGAGGGAGGACATAAGGTACTGGTATTTTCCCAGTTTACCTCTATGTTAAGTATCATTGGAGAGAAGCTAAAAGCAGAAAAGATTTCATATTTTGAATTGACGGGTTCAACCCCTAAGAAAAAGAGATTAGAATTAGTAGATCAATTCAATAAGGATTCTACTCCGATTTTTCTTATTTCATTAAAAGCCGGAGGTACCGGATTAAATCTAACGGGAGCAGATGTTATTATCCATTACGATCCTTGGTGGAATGTAGCTGCACAAAATCAAGCAACAGATAGGGCTCATAGAATTGGGCAAAAAAATGTGGTTACAATATTCAAATTAATTGCTAAGTCCACAATTGAAGAGAAAATCTTAAAACTTCAAGAGAGCAAAAAAGATCTTGCTGATAAAATTATTAGTGGAGAGAGTAGTAATCTACAAAATATGACCAAAGAAGAATTTATGGAATTATTGTAATAATCCATCCCAATGAAGTAATCAATAGATTATTTTCATTGGGTTTTTTTAATATTTATTCTAGGTATCATTTTACTTTTTTTACATATATTTTTGAGTACATTTTACATGCCATGGTATACATATCTATATATAAACAAATTTTGTGAAATTGTGAGTTTTCTACCACAAAACACTGAATATTTGCTTTTAAGACCTTGTTAAATGCGTTTAGACTTATCCTACCTATTTTTATTTTTAAAGTCTATATAACGAAAATACAAGGTCGCTTTTTTGAACGCTAAAAAACATGAAATAGCAGAAATGTAACAAAATACATATTATGTTACATTTTACGAAATGCCAAGAATGGCTTATTTACTGGGTTTGTAGCACTTTTTATAGGTCAGTGGTAAATTAATGTAACATATCGTATTGCACTGTATCATTGTTTGGTGTATAATAAAAGAACGTAAGTTTGCAGATTGATTGGTTACTAAAACCTTCATCTAAAATTGTCGGATGAGATTTTAAGCATGAGAGGTTGTTTCAATAGGATTAATTAGGTAAATGAGAATACGTGAGTATTCAGAAGAAAAGTTAGATAGAGAGGTGTATAGTTAACATGAATAAAGTACAACCAATAAGGGATACCTCTTTGATTGCAGGTGTGAAAGATATTTTAATGAAGAAGTCTTATAAATATTACATAATGTTTACCATAGGAATAAATACAGGATTAAGAGTATCTGATATCCTTTCTCTGAAGGTATCAGATGTATCCTATCGAAGTCATATAATTATAAAAGAAATGAAAACAGATAAAATAAAACGATTCTTAATTAATGCACAGTTACAAAAAGAGTTACAGAATTATATTAAGTCAGAGAACCTAATGGATCATAATTATTTAATCTATAGTAATAAAGGTAATAATAAACCAATTGGAAGGGTGCAGGCATATCGTGTGTTACATGAAGCAGCAGAAGAACTTGGGCTTGTAGAAATTGGTACACATACTATGAGAAAGACCTTTGGCTATTGGCATTATAAACAATACAAAGATGTAGCAATATTACAGACAATATTTAATCATTCATCACCAAGTATTACTTTGGCATATATTGGGATAACTGATGATATGATGGATGATACCATAAAGTCGTTCTTCTTATAAACGATGTAATATATTAATTGGTTTACATAATAATATTATGTAAGCAATGGAGGTGCAACATGCTTTGCATGGCAATATGTGATTTAAACCCTTTAGCATGTTCCTTGCTTGAGAATATTCTGCTTGATATAAGCAAGTATGAAAATGAACGGATGGAGATAGAAGTATATTATTCAGGTGAACATTTGTACAACTCTCTACTTCAGGGTACATACTATGATGTAATCTGGCTGAGCATTGAGCTTAAGAGCATATCAGGTATTGAGATTGGAAAAAGAATTCGAGAAGAATTGAATGATGAAAGAACACACATCGTTTTTTTGTCCGATAAGCCGAATTATGCCATTGATTTATTTCAAGTCAGACCACTAGATTTTATCATAACACCATTATCAAATGATATGCTATCAAATGATATGCTATCAAATGATATGCTATCATTGGATGTTCAATCCATGGATAAAATACGTAACACTTTTTCCACTGCTAGAAGATTAATAAGAAACAACGATAAAGTATTTGAATATCAAAAGGGAACTGAAATTATAAGAATTCCATATTCAGATATTATGTATTTTGAAAGTGATAAAAGAAAAGTAAATATTATTACAACACATAGTTTTGATAGCTTTTATGGGAACTTGCAAGATATCTTAAGTCGCGTATCACAGGAAAAATTTCTTCCAGTACATAAATCATATCTAGTAAATAGTGAATATATAGTAAAGTATGAATATTCACAAGTAACTCTACTTAGTGGATATATACTACCGATTAGTCAAGCGAATAGAAAAAAGGTTAGAATGTGGCGACTTCGTGCAGAACGTTATAACTGATTCTTAGATTATTACATGAAAATATATCAATTATTACAAATTGAATATCAATAATGTTTTTTATGTTATTGTACATAAGGTGGTAATACCACGTACAAGTAGCAAGAAAGGAGGTTTCAATGGTTAGGTTATGTGTTCCTTTAGAACTTGATGAATTAGCAAGATTTGCATATGAATGTAATCAGAAACCGGAGAGCAGTTGTGTTTATTGTTTTAAGGGTTATGATGCGATTAGAGATGAGTTCTCCAATATACTGCGTGATGACAAAATGAACTTATTTGGTGATTATGTAGAGGGTAAGCTTCAAGGAATTCTTGCGCTATGGATAGATGAAGAAAAACAGACTGCAGACTGTATCGGACCATTTGCAATGGAGGAAACCTTTGTAGACATAGCATTACGCCTTTTTCAATATGCATCTAGTTGGTATCATAGGAATTATACCTATAAGTTCGCTTTCAATAAAAAGAATGAAAATTATCTTCAATTTGTACATATGATTCAGGCAGAAGACGCAGGTAATGAATATGAATTAAATATTATACGGGAAGATTACGTAGAAAGTAGCATTCGTGGTAATATAATTCCCTTTTTATATTCATATAGGGAACCTTTGGTTTTCTTACATGATAAACTGTGCCAAGGATGTTACATATCTGGAGATGAGTTAATCCAGTCCATTGAACACAATGAACGGAGAGTCTATCTTGCAACCTATGAGGGGACACTGATAGGATATAGCGTTTTAAGATTACATGGTAAAAGTTCTATTGCGGGAGCAGAAATTTTAGCTATTGATAAAAAATATATGGGAATAGGTTATGAAGAATTATTACTTAACACTTTGCTCAGGGAGGGTTTTGCTGATTCTGATGTAACTAGAATCTATTCCATTGTAGAAAAACATAATGCTTCTTATATGGATTTATTTGTTCAATCAGGTTTTCATATAAAGGTTGAAAACTGCTCTTTTCAATTGAAACAAGGGAACGTAGAAGAGTAAATTAATAAAAAGTATTGTATTTATTATCGTTTTTAATGTATAATTATAAACCAAGATGGGAGTAATCACATCTACTAGCGATGTGATATGAATGGTGGAAAAATGATTAAAAAATGTACCTTAAAGGATTTAAAACAGCTAACTGAACTTGCATACAAGATTAATAATGAGGAACACCATAATTCTGCATTTTGTTGCTTGGACTATGAATCCATAGAAAAAGACTTTAGTTATATGCTAAGTGAGGATGTAGAGCATAGTATTATAGGTTATTATATAGAAGATAAGCTAATTGGTATGATTGGGTTATTCTTAGGTGAAGTAGGAGATAGAGTGGATTGCGTAGGACCGTTCGTTTATAGTGATTATGACAGTATTGCACCAAAACTTGTTCAAGCAGCAGAGGAAGCTTATTCTGATTCTCAAAATTTAGTTTTTTATTTTAATTCTAAGAATGAGGATTGTCTAAGACTTATGCATACAATAGGTGCAATGGATCATGGAAATGAAATGAGGCTTTCTCTTATGCGCAAAGATTTTACCATGAGAGACGACCTTGAGAAGGTGATACCACTTCCGGATGAATATAAAGCAGAGCTTACACAGTTACATGACTTAATTTGCCCGGGTATGTATATATCTGGGAATGGCATCGTAAAATCACTTGGACATGATAGAGAAGCTTACTGCATTATTAAAAATGATAAACTGATTGCTTATGGCATACTTCAAACATTTAGTAGTGGTACTAGTGTAATAGCTGAGATTATAGCAGTTGAGGAAAGTCATAGGGGAATTGGATACGGACGAGCTATAGTTAATGAATTAATTAGGCAAGCTTTTAAAAATTCGTTAATTACTAATGTTGATCTTATCGTAGATAATGTAAATTCCAAGGCTATAAGTCTATATTCATCTTTTGGTTTTAAACTTAAAGTAGAAAATTTTAATTACATAAAAAATATAAATAAGTAAAAGTAATTAATGTTAGATTCTTACTCAAGCTCAGTTAAATAACCTATTAATCGTCATTGCCAAGAAAATTGGTAGTGGCGATTTTTATTATTGAGTAAGTAATTTATGAAATGGAAATATATAGTTGATAAAAGCAGTTAGTTATTTTATAATAAATTAACTTGTTAAAAGTGTGAAGTATGACATAAGAGTGCTAATTATGGTGTTAATCTAATAAAACTAGGAGGAAGCAAATGGTACATTTAGTATATTGCGATGATAAGGAAAAGGTATTAGAGAAGATCCTTGAAGGAACAAAGACAATGGTAGTTAGAGGTGCAGCTGGAAGAAAGATACCTCATAGCAGAGTTTTTGAGGGAGAAACCTTATATTTTATGAAGAAAGGTACAGGGCTAATTTCAGCATCAGCTACAGTTTTAAGTGTTCAAAATTTTGTTAAATTGACAGAGGATGAAATTATTAATACACTTAAGGATAACCAAGATAAGCTTAATTTAACTGAAAAACAAAAGGAAAGATGGCATAAAAAATGTTTATGTTTAGTTGAATTCAGTGATGTTAAGATTATTAACTCTCTAAATTTTGACCATCAATCCAATATGGATGATTGGTTAATAATTGAAAAAATTGAAGATGTTGTGGTTGGGACAAGTATTCCATATAATTACGACAAATCAAAATTTTAATGTGATGAGGGTTAAAAAGTAAGGAGAAAAAAGGTGAAGAAAAAAATAGTAATATCAGTACTTGTAATATTTGCAATTGCCATGATGGGGTTGATATTTATAGGAAACTATTTTTATGATTTAGCTATCAACTCCAAAACTAATAAGGACTTTTTAAATGAGAGCAAACATTTAGGTTCTGCTGACACAAGTGGTAATATGAGTAGTCATGCGGAATCTAAGAAGTTAGCCCAAGAATGGGCAGTAAAAAAATCTACAAAACAAACCATTCAATCTTTTGATGATTTAAAGTTAAATGGATATTATTTTCAAAATAAAAAGGATAATCATAAATATATAATCGTGGTGCATGGCTACATGGGCAAGGCTCTAGACATGGTGTTTTCAATAAAACGATTTTATAAAGAAGGGTATTCAGTATTAGCAGCTGACTGTAGGGGAGCAGGAGATAGTGAAGGTAATTACATAGGAATGGGTTGGGATGACAGATTAGACATATTGAAATGGATTGACCTAATTATCTCTAATGATCCAGATGCAAAGATTGTTCTTTATGGTGTATCAATGGGTGGAGCAACGGTTATGATGGTTTCTGGTGAAGAAAGTTTGCCTTCAAATGTAAAAGCTATCGTTGAAGATTGTGGTTATACAAGTGCAAGTGATATCTTTACATATCAATTAAATGATTTATTCAACTTACCAAAGTTTCCAATAATTCCAGCTGCTAGTTTAGTAACTAAGATACGTGCAGGCTATTTTCTAGAAGAAGCATCTGCTGTGAAAAAAGTAGCAAAAAGTAGAACACCTATTTTATTTATTCACGGAGATAAGGATGAGTTTGTACCATTTTCCATGTTAGATACTCTATACGAAGCAGCAAATTCTCCTAAAGATAAATATGTAATAAATGGTGCAGGACATGGTCTTGCATCAAGTGTTGATGGTGAAATTTATTGGGATAATGTTTTTAATTTTATAAAACAATACATGAATTGATCATTAAAGTTTTTATTCAAAACTAAATAATTTTGGAGGAAAATAATGCAAAATATAATATATAGAAAATTAGAAATAGAAGATTGTGAACGTATCAATGAAATTAATCCTTCACAATATATTGGAAAAGCATGGCGTGAGGTAGAGGGAGTACGTCAACTAATAGATATCAATTATCAAGATTCTGATTGGCCAAATGGCTATGAGAATCATTATAATAATCTGAAAAGAACTATTATTAATGATGGGGTCGCATTCGGAGCTTTTGATAAGGATGATAGATTAATTGGTTTTGCATCTATGAATCATGACATATTTGGAGAGATGTTTGATTATGTTTTATTAGACCAACTGTTTATTTCTTTAGATCATAGGAGTAAAGGAATAGGAAAGAAACTGTTTCTGTTATGTGTAGATGTGGCTAGAGAATGGAAAGCAGATAAAATTTACATCTGTGCAGGTACGGCAGAAGAAACAATTGCATTTTATAATAGAATTGGATGTAAAGAGGCAGTAGAAATAAATAAGCAATTGTATGAACTAGATGTTAGAGATTATCAGTTAGAATATTCACTATAATGAAATAATATGCAAAGCAATTATTTTGAGATAGTGAATTATATATGCGATAATATTATCTAACTGTATGAAGCTTAGTCAGTTATTTATATTTTGACTAAAGACAACGAGGAGAATAGATTCTAATGAAAATAAGAGAGAATTATAATCACACTATTTATGCCTCCTATATGGGGTATATCACACAAGCTATTATTAACAATTTTGTACCTTTGTTATTTTTAACATTTCAAAAGACATTTGAAATCTCACTTGAAAAAATAGCATTTTTAGTAACAATAAATTTTGGTGTTCAATTAGTAGTAGACATGTTAGCTACTAAATTTGTAGATCGAATTGGTTATAAAGTTGCAATCGTATCCGCTCATATTTTTGCCTCATTAGGGTTAATTGGACTTGCTGTATTTCCCTATGTAACCACAGAACCTTATATTGGTATTCTATTAGCAATTGTTCTATATGCTATGGGTGGTGGAATAATTGAGGTATTAGTAAGTCCAATCGTAGAAGCTTGCCCAACTACTAAGAAAGAAGCAACCATGAGTTTGCTCCATTCATTTTATTGTTGGGGGCATGTATTTGTAGTAATATTCTCTACGTTGTTCTTTTTTATATTTGGAATATCAAATTGGCGAGTATTAGCATGTATATGGGCATTGATACCACTGGGAAATAGTATCTATTATTCATTGGTTCCAATTAATATTCTAGTCGATGAGGGCGAGAGTAAATCATTATCTAGTTTACTTAAGGATAAAACATTTTGGTTATTATGTATATTAATGATATGTGCTGGTGCATCGGAACAGGCGATGAGTCAATGGGCATCCGCATTTGCAGAAAATGGATTACAAGTTTCAAAAATGATTGGTGATTTAGCTGGCCCATGTGCATTTGCAATATTAATGGGATGTGCAAGAGTGTTTTATGCAAAATTTAGTGAAAAGATTAATCTTTCTAACTTCATGTTATATAGTGGATTTCTATGTATAATTAGTTATTTAGTAGCCTCTCTATCTAGTAGTCCAGTACTTAGTTTAATCGGTTGTGCTATGTGTGGGTTATCCGTAGGTATTCTATGGCCTGGAACCTTTAGTATTGCGGTAAAGCTACTAAAAAAGGGTGGTACTGCGTTATTTGCAATTCTAGCTTTAGCAGGAGATTTAGGCTGTGCAGCAGGGCCTACCGTGGTTGGGATTGCATCCGATGTTTTTGATAATGA
>JAEWHU010000159.1 GCA_023387635.1 Bacillota bacterium | reverse complement strand
AAAGTAAGGTTATCATAAACATATTCATATCCTTTTGCTTTTACCTCCAAGTTACTGTTTTCCTTTTCGCCAGCAGATATAAAAGCATCTGATACCATAGTACCAACATTGTATTCTTCTTTTTTCTTACAAGAGCTAAGAAAACAAACACTGATACCGATGGTAAGTAAAGATACTGA
Organism: Bacillota bacterium; assembly: GCA_023387635.1. Taxonomy (GTDB): domain Bacteria; phylum Bacillota; class Clostridia; order Lachnospirales; family Lachnospiraceae; genus Anaerocolumna. The sequence continues at coordinate 16,045 of JAEWHU010000159.1, read as the reverse complement.
TAATCTTATTAATCGTTTATTCATATAACCTCCATTCTACTTAAGTGAATTATTCATACACAATCTGCGAATTTGGGTGTCAGCACAAATTTGCTAAGTGAATTGATTATCATTTTACTAAGTGAATTGATTTCCATTTCACTAAGTGAAATGGTTATCATTTCACTTTACTCACCAGTAATACCTGTATTCTCAATTCCTTGTATAAACCTCTTTTGAACAAAGGCATATAGAATTAATAATGGCGTAATTGATAATAAAGTTGCTGCCATCTTATATGCTTCATTAATTTTAAATTGAGCAGTTCCCCTACTAGCTGCGGCATAGGTCGCAAAAGTACTGTCAAACATATTAAGTTTCGCGGGTAATAACTCGATGCTGTTTCTTACCAAAGTACCAGTGATATAAGTCTCATTCCAATTCCATACAAAGGAGAATAAGAATACGACTAAAACTGTAGAAGCTGACAACTTCATAGCAATTTGAACAAATACTTGTCTTGGACTAGCACCATCAATCATTGCCGCCTCGTCTAAGGAATATGGTATTAAATTGAAGAAATTATAAAATATTAAAATTAATACTGTTGAATAAATCCCTTGACCTGAGAGTGACATTAATATCTGTGGGATTGGTGTGCCTATTAACTTAAGACCTAATAATCCTTGCGCTGAAATAAATATCATTAATCTTGGTATCATGAGAAGTGGTACTGGTATGATAAAAGCTAATAATATCATAATAAGCCAAAATTTCTTAAATCTAAATTCATATCTTGATAAAGCAAATCCAGTGAGTGCTGATACTATGGTTTGACTAACTGCAATCAGAGTAGAAAACCATATCGAGTTGAATAAGGTCTTCCAAATATTAAGTACTTTACCTGCTACTAATAGATTCGATATGGATGGGTTCTTAGGAATCCAGTCTACTGAAGGATCAATAACATCTTTACTTGACATAAAACTAGCTGATATCATCTTTAATATTGGACTTAAATACACAAAACTAATACATATTAGTACAAAATATATACCAAATTTTAAAATATTACTAAGTCCCAACTTGTTTTTGATACTACCTCTTTTTAAGCGTGCTTCACTAGAAAGTATATTATTTTTATTGGATTTCAAATTCTACCGCCTCCTATCTTTATTATTATCACGTAAGATTAAAAATGCAATTCCCATAAAGCCAAGAACAATTAAACTATAAATCCAGGAATAAGTAGCGGCTACTCCAAGTCCACCACTGGTATTATCTGTGGTTGTTTTAATCAAAGTATAAACAGCATTGGTTGGAAGCGTACCTAATTGAGCTATAGTAAATATAGTTGTAACTAAAGCAATTGGCTTAATAATAGGTATTGTTATCTTCCAAAGTATCTGCCATGAGTTAGCTGAATCTATTTGAGCTGCCTCATATAAATTATAGTTAATCTTTTGAAGACCATTGATAAATAAAATTATGGGTATACCTGTAAACCATAAAATAGTTGACAATTCTTCAAATACAGTAATTAATATGTTTGCAAAGTCACTGGAGTAACTCATAATCATTTGCAGAATAAAAATATCTACAAATTCCCTGGTTTGCTCTTCACCACCACCTGCATTAGCAGTAGCTTCAAGTAACTGTGTCATTACTGGACCCGACATAATAATTACTGGTAAAAAATAAATAGTTCTTAGCACTCCACGAAAAGCCGTTATTCTATTTAGTAGATAAGCCAAAATAAAGGATAGAATAACTATTACAAATGTATAGGGTATGATTGTGCTTAAAAAAGAAAGTAAAGCTGGTCTAAACGATGGACTTTCAAAAAATGCTAAAATGTAATTACCCAAGCCAATCCATTCAATCTCAAATCCAACAACCGTTTGCCTTACTTCTGTAAAACTCAAATATATTGTGGCTATAAAAGGAATAGCTGTAAAAATTATGAATCCAATAATCCATGGTAGCATAAAACTATAACCTAACCGATTTTGTTTTTGCTTAAAGGTTTTAAATTTTTTTGCTTCTTTTTTCATTTTAACCTACTTTCTGTACAAGATTACCCCTGCAGTAAGAGGTTCAACAGTTTGCCCGTGATATGTGATTACTTCGTCAGTATAGTTAACAATGATTTCTTTTACATCATTACCCAATTCATATTTATTAATTATTACTCCATCTTTAAGAACAGATCGGTCTATCCACTCATATCCAATCACTGACTTAAGAACATTATTAACTGTACTATAAACCTCATCAATTAACTCCTTATACTGACTAAATTCAGTAGAATAAAGATAAGAAGATGCAGTTGATGCTAAATAATAAGAAGGCTCTTTGGATATAATAAAGGATGGAGATATATTATAATCAATCATTCTTAGCATATCTGGTTTAGTGTAAAAGGAAAAATTAGAGTAAGGTGCGTACACTTCCATTGTTCCATTTAATACCATTTGCAAGAATGGGACTGCATCTGTTTCAAATACATACTGAGACGAACCAACAGGGCTTTGTAAATATCTATCTGTATATTTCCATAAGTACATATTAGGATTATCTAGGTTTAATTTAACTGATTTATTAGCCTCTTCAAAGGTTTCTTGGTATAGTAACATGTTTTCTGATAGTGTTGATTCAATTCCATCACTATTATAAGTACTTAATAAAACATTGGTGATTCCGCCTATTGTCATTGATGATGCATAGGATGAAAATTCTTTAACGTTCCTTTCAAACCATTCCACTGATTTCTTTGTTGTAGCATAACTAAACTGTGTAATAGGGTAATTTTCTGGAAGTATCATAGCCTTATCAATTGAGAGGTACCAAGAATTCACATGTCTAGCTGCAGTTTTATAATAAGAAGTCATTTCTTTATTAATAATTGAATAGTCTCTGGCATATGATATGTCCACTGCTTTATTAAGATATTTTGTTATTAATTCATTAAATTCCTTCTTAGTTCCAACCTTACTAGAATATTTCATCTTTCCTGGCGCAGTTAAAATTTCTCCACCTTTTTGCCAACCATGTAATCCAGAATTAATATTGTTTATCCCATATTCACTCATTATGTTATCTAGTATTTCATCTACATCGCCCGTAGTAGTAACTACAACTTCATCCATGCCTACAATTCCCTTTTTTGAATCTGACATTATAAAGTCGATGCGTAAAGGAATCTCATTATGTGTATCCTCTTTTAAAGTTAATACCCCAGTATCAATTAGATGACTACGATACGTTCTTGCCATCCCTGTATAATCAGCTGCAGGAGTACCATCACTACCATCACCCGCTAGAAATACATAAGTCATAGTAATATCAAACTTATTCCCTTCCTCCATCAAAGTAAAGAAACCTTCTCCTTTATTGTTATATACCTGGAAATAATTTGTATTGTACACAAACCTAGGATATGCCCAGTTATAGTAAGTCATATTCTCTTCTGGCCTGACTATAATCTCCATATATTCAGCTCCACTAGAAGCAAATGCTACAAATGCAGCTTGTGAATTACCATGTGCAATACCAAACACTGGCATGACTGGATTTTTTATTGGAACAGCCTCTCCATACATACTTTCAAAATAAGTTCCTTGAGTATAATCCATTCCATACACATCACCGATGTAGGTAGAAAAAGTAGCATTATTATCATTGAAACGAATTAAACTACCACTACCGTCTGGTACAAAGATATATCCTGGTACCATATATTTTGATTCTTCAATATCATATGTTTCGGTTTCTTTATTATATAGCTTATACTTACCACCACTTGCTCCAAGAAAAGGTGATATATTAATAGATAAAAGACTTTTTCTTCCTTCCCCAGTAACATCCTCATCTTTAATATCATAAGTGATTCTATCGTCTTCTAATGTAATATGTACTTTCACTTCTAAGTTAAGATTATTAAACTTAATATCTAACCTTCTTGTGGCTGGATTATCATTTAAAGTATATAGAGTAGAGCTGGCACCTTCTCTTGAAGCTGATGATAAATTCTTTATTGCTTCAGCTTCATAATACTCAATTGATATCAACGAATTAGCAATACCTAGGTAGGTAGAATTCATTCTTGCTTCTTGTTTCACTGCCGCTGCTTCTATTTCTTCTTTAGTAGTCGCTTCTGCTATCTTGGCATCAATATCTGCATTAAAAGGAACATCAATACCAGTCTTCCACACATATCCTGTTCTTTTATCTTTGATTGCAAATATATCTCTGTCTTCTCTAAAATAATACTCCATTGTATTTGTTTCATATAAAAGCTCATAATCATCAAAAGTAGTTATATCATAAGTAACTTTATCAGGAGGAAGTTTGGTGTCTCTATTTGTAGTTAAATAGGCACCGTATACGTACCGAAATGATAAAAATCCCACGAAGCAAAGGACAAGTGCACCAAGAACATATTTAGACTTTTTAAGATAATACATTACGTACCAACTCCTTTCCTACTGTTTTTAGGAATCCCCATAATTGTTCCCACATAATAATAATGATAAGTGCCATAACTATCACAATTATCATAAAAACAAAAGTAATAATAAAGCTTAAAATTGTATCTTTAAACGTATAATCATGTACTGTCATAAAACCTACAAAAATATTAATTCCTGTCCATATAAGTCCAATCATTATAATAATCGTTAAAATAAATGCCTCATTGTTTGTTAAGGTGTAAGACATAATTGTCACAAGAACACAAGATACCGCAATAGGAAATAAACCGTATGCTGGAATCATATAAACTTGCCTTAAACTTCCATCCCCATCCTTAATTGAAGTAACTAAGTAATTACATAGAATAAATAAACTAATAATAACAAAGAAACCTATAACAAGAGCACTAATATCCATATCTTCCACCGCTTCAAATTGATATATAAATCCTTTGCTGGTCTTGTATAAAATATAGATAACAAAGAATAAAAGATATATAATGGTAGCACCAAGTACGCTCCCCTGCTTATTCACCCTAATATCATAATATCTATCGAATGGACTCTTTGGTATACGAAACATGTATAATACATCTTTTAGAATTGGAACATTATACAAGAAATCTATAAACTCTTTTTTCTTCTTTTTTAATTTCTTTCCTTTATCAAAAAACTTAATTATTTTAGATAATAACCAATAAATCAAACACGCAACAATCACATAGCTTAGTTTACTTTGAATTGTATTATTTCTAACTTCCCAAAATGCTTCAGAAAAGTAATCTCTATCACCAGAAACCTTAAAGTGCTCCATGGCCTCTTCATAAAAACCTTCTTTAAAGTAAGCTTTACCAACGCCATTATGAGCAAGTATAGACATTTGGTTGTATTTTAATACTTCTGTCCATTTATCTAACGCTTCTTCATATAAGCCTTGTTCATATAATCCCATAGCATTATACACAAGTAGTGAATAATCGGTAGGTTTAAAGGATTGAAGATAACCCTTTTCTCCATCTGCAGTCCATATAACTCCATTGTTATCTACAGCTATGCTTGGCAAAGAGGAAAATATACCAGAAACATCTACATCAAATCCATAGGAACCAAAATTAAAAATATATTCACCCTGACTTGAATAAACAGTAATATAACCATACGTTGAACTAGTGTATATGATTCCATTTTTGTCTACATAGACATCTGTCATGGAATCAGTACCAAATACCGGATTCTTAAACATATTACCACCAGAGGTATTATGCTTTTTGATACCATCATGACTAGGACCCATAGTAGTAGTATATATAATCCCTGCATCATTGGTAAATATATTGGAAAATGTAGTTGGTACTCTATCTACAAGTTTACTAAGTTGAGCTCTTGTTAATATAGCATTTTGAATACCTTGCATTAGCGTTAGTCTAGTTTTATTTACCGTAAAATAACCTAAAAATTCCCCAGTATGAGCCAATTGAATAATACCGTTATATACACCTTCTCCAACAATGTACATATTTCCACCATTATCAACTGCAATTCGAAGAGGTTCATAGGCAGTATCTTTAAATGCTGGTGCATCTGGTTTTAGAAAAGTATCTACTATCTGAAAATCCTTTGTGAACAAAAAGATAGCTTTTGCTCTAGGATCTGCTACATAAATATCACCTTTTTTAGTTACAAACACACCTTTTGGGCTCTGAAACCCCTCATACTCTAAGATGCCCACTACCTTACCTGTATCTATGCTGTATTTAACAACACGGCTATTCCCAGAATCTGCTATGTAAAGCATGTTGTCTTTATCAATAAAAAGATCGTCTGGCTCTAGAAGACCTAGGTCAGTTATTGTTTTATCAGGTAAATACGCATCCTGTGTTCTTGTATATTCACCTTTTTCATTTAAAGTATAGGTGTAACTAGTTGCTTGTGAAGCAGATGCATTTAGTTTAGGAATAGCAACAAGAAATATAACTATCAATAAAGTAATCCAATTTATATATTGTTTTTTCATTCTCCCCACCCCCCTATTTAATACCTGAATGCGTCATCGTATTCATAACTTGCGATTGCATACAGATAAATATAATTAGATTAGGTAAAAATAAAATTACGGATGCAGCTGCTACCATACCCGCTGCTGCTATAGTATTATTGGTAGCTATTGAGTTTAAATAAAATGCTAAAGTCCTCATGGTATTGTTAGTTATGAAATTATTGGAAGCCTCCGTTGCATTCCATACGGATTGAAAGGTTAATACTACGGAAGTTGCAAGGGCAGGTTTTGTTAAAGGAATAATAACCTTACTTATTATACTAACATCCTTTGCCCCGTCCATGATTGCTGCTTCAATAAGTGCATCTGGTATTTGATCTACAAACTGCTTTACTAAAAATAATCCTACAGGCATTGCAATTAATGGTAAAATATGAGCTAGCCATGTATTAACTAAACCGCTCCTTACAATAACAAGATATCTAGGCACTCCCACTGAAGTAGCAACAAACATAAGTGCCATTTGATTTATATTAAATAATGTGTTTTTTAGTGCAAATTTTTTCTTTGAAAATGCATATGCTCCACTGATTGTTATTATAAGATTAAGTAAAACTGTAAGTATGGTAATTATAAGTGAATTCATTAAGTACCTAGACATGGGGATACCAGTAGTACTTGATAATGAAAATAAATCTTTAAAGTTACTTAAAGTTGGATTCGTAACAAAAATCCTTGGTGGAAAAGCAAATAGTTCACCTAATGGTTTAAAAGCATTGTTAATTATGTATACAACTGGCAATATCATAAAAATTGCTAGTGGAACTAAGATGAAATAGAATTTCAATTGAGAAAGCGAGAAACGCTTTGGATTTATTTTAGTCCCTTGAAAATTGGCCATATTTTATTCCTCCTATTCTTTCTCTCCAAATAGTCCATGTGCAACTTTTGAGAACATGGTAACAATTAATAGTAACGTAACTGAGATTGCTGCTGCATACCCCATATCATAGCGAAGAAACCCATAATCATCGATATGATTAGTAATTAATGATCCCGCATAACCCGGTGTTGGGTTAGCACCTGTTAGAGCAACACCAATCCATCCCATATTAAATGCATTTACAATTGCCATAACAGCACCAAAAAGCATTTGTGGCTTCATAGATGGAATTGTTATATAGAAAATTTCTTGAAAACGATTTCTAAGACCATCTACATAAGCCGCTTCATATAGTTCTTCATTAATGTTTAGTACACCTGAAATCATTGCTAAGAATCCAATACCCATGGCGGACCAAAGTGAAACAACAATCATTATATTCATAATATAATCCGTTGATAGAAAGAATTGAATTGGTCTATCAATGATATCAAGTGACAATAGCAAACTATTAACAATACCCCTTTGATCCCCTGAAAAAACACTTTTCCATATAACACCTACAAATACTGAACCTACCATAGAAGGAGTATAGATTGCTAATGATAAAATAGTTCTAGGAATTGGTTGAATCTGAGCTAGCATCCAAGCTAACAAAAATGAAAGTACATAACCACCAGGTCCAACAATTAGGGCATACTTAATTGTATTAGGTAAAATATTCTTTAAAAAAACTCCATCTTGTGTAATTAATGATATATAGTTATTTAACCATACTAGTTTTGGAGCATTAATAACATCAAAATAGGTAAAAGATAAACCAATTGCCATTGCTACTGGAATTGCAATAAAAACAAGAAAAAGCATGCCATAAGGAAGTAATAACAAAAATGTTCTAAATCCATCTTTATGTGTTCCTTTATTTCCTTTTTTCTTTTTTTGTTTCATCGTAGACTTGTAATCTGACATTATTTAACCTCCTCTCTTGCTTTCTCCATTTGTTCTATAATCCAATCAATATCATGAATCACATAACTTTTTATCAAGTCTCCTTTATCATCGTAAAAACCAAGATCTTTCATCTTATTACGAATTTCCCTATTGACCATGATTGCTTTTTCATCAACTGCAACTTGTGCACTTGTTCCATCTAAAACCATGGCATTCCATATATCAGATAAAGAACGTTCTAGTAGATATTGCCCTGGCGTTCTTGGAACGTCACGCAACCATTTGATTTGTTCTAAGATAATCTCTTTATCACCTTGTGGAAATGGAGAATCTTTTACTGCATCAATATTAGATGACATCCATACAAATTGCTTACCATAAGTAGATCTTAAGGTATAGGTATAATTAATTTGTGTTTCATATTCTGTCCACCATTTTAGGAAAGCCCATGAATCATCAATTTTCTCTGAATCATTAAAGATAATACCACCAGTACCATTGGCAACATACCATCTATTTACGATTCCATCCTCGCCTACTGTTCCTGGATAGGCAGATAATTCCCATTGTCCATCTAACTCTGGTGCTCCGTTCTTAATTAAGATGTAACTATCTAAATCTACAATTCCAATTGGTAATGTAGAAGAACGGAATGAATTAAAGAAGGAGTTCACTTGGGTATCTAAGGAATAAGCAATAAATAAATTACCTAATGATTGTATCCCCTTAACTGAATTAGGTTCATCAATAGCTGTTTTTAGCCCATCCTCTGTATATAATCTTCCACCATTTTGGAAAATAAAAGGAGCTGTTTGAAAGAACCATTTATACCCATCACCTGTAGATATGTTATGATAGAAATTCATACCAAAACGTTGCAGGGTTGGAAGCATATCAACTACATCACTCCAAGTATCAGGAGGTGTTAAACCTAGATTTTCTAAAATATCTTTTCTGTAAATTACAGAATGAAAATTAAGTGTTTCTGGAATAGCATATATACCTTCATTATATAAATATGATATAAAGCTTCCAGGAACAAATCGATTTGCTACCTGCCAAAAATCAGGGAATTTTGTTAAATCATACAAAGCTCCACGACTAGCTAAATCAAATGGCATATGGGATTGTATCCCAAGTGCTACATCAGGTGTTTCTTTTGCAGAAACTGCTAGTGTTAACTTATTCGCATCTGGCATGGCAGATATTTTTACCTTTATTCCTGTTTTTGGTGTGAATTCTGTATCTACCATTTTTTGCAATAAATCAACATGCGTTAATCCACGATTCACCCAAATATTCAAAGAATCTTCCTCATTACTTACATCATACTTATCCGATGTAAAAGTACTAATTAGACCCTTAAGATTATTGCCGACAGAAGCTAACACAGTTGCTTTTGCCCTTGGTAGCTCTCTATTACCATATACATAAATCATATCAAGAGAATAATTTTGATTCACCAAATTGGATGAAAAGGTCGCCATTGCTGTTAATACAGAGTTATCCTTTCCAGTTAAATCCTCTTTATAGAGTGCAATTTCATCTGGATATTTCGCCATCTTAGCAATTAAAGCAGACGCCTTGTCAAGTTCAGAAAATATAACTGAATTAACTCCATGGGGTGTATAATCTTGTAATGTATATTTTATGTAATGTATTAATGTATCATAAGCTTCTAAATATGCTGCAATATCAGGTATATACCTGGTCATCTTCCAGGTTCTATTATTATCTTTTTCGCTACCTGCAATTTTAGTAATCTCAAGTTCAAAGTTAGTTACATGTTCTGCAATCAATCTTGCATAACGATAGACTTTCACTAGTCTTTCTTGCTCTGAACGAAAGGTAATAGTATGAGTCCCCTCTGTAAAGAATATTTCATAAGGAGTACCATCTTCACTACTAAGCACTTCATTATCCCAAGAATTACCTGTGGAATCAAAAACATAATTATATAATTCAGAAAATGGAACTTCTCCATCAATTTTAATCGTATTAAAAACACCAAATTCTTGCTTTGTATTTTTATAATGCATAGCAATTTGGTAGAATCCTTCTTTTTTTATTTCCACCGGAAAAGTTATTTCAGAGCCTGCTTCCGTCCAAGACAATACATTAATTTTTTTGTATGTGCTATTGTGAGGTGTTAAAGCGGTATTGTTTTCAGCAGAGTACATTGCCCCTGTGGTATTTTTTTCTATATAAGATGTTGAATTAATTTCAATTAAATCTGTGACTAATGTACCCTCATGACTCTTACGATATTCCTCATAAGATATATCATTTTTGTTAGGAGCTTCAATCATCAATCTAGAAAGTCCTAATCCATTGTTTGAAACATTGGTAATAGAAATAATATTCTCGCCTTTGTTCAAATGAAATAATAAAGGTTTTGAAGAATAATACATATTGTTATAAAGATAAATATTCTTCCAAACATCTTTTCTTATTTGTGGCGGTGCTGTCTCATCATCATATCTGTCCTTGGGAAAATCTTTTGTTCCATCCATCCATGTTAATGGAAGAATTATATTTTTCATCTCACTAAAAACTTGTTCGCCATTCACTTTAACATCAACAATAAAATCTGCTAAGGAATTATCATATGCTTTAAAATCTAAAGCCATATAATATAACCCCTCTTCTTCCAATGTTATTTTATATTCAGCTGTATCTTTGTAATCTATAATAATACCATTCTCATTATAATCTTCTAAAGGCGTACCACCAACTGGTGTAGCTGTTTTCTCTGTATTCCCTTGCTTTACTGTATTATTATCAAGGAAATCTGTATAGGTAACCGCTTCTGTATCTAACGATCCACTTAATAGGGCAAACGCATTACTTACTTGTTTTTCGTCTGCCTCTAATACATATTCAGCCTTTTTTCCAAAAATAAATACAGATGCAATGATTGCAACTGCAATAAAGCCTAAAAGTACAATGGTTCTATATATCTTTCTCTTCTTCATTGTAACTCTCTCCCTTAATATGTAGGACTGTTAAAATCTTTAATAAAGAAATTAACAGTCCTTCATGAAAAACTTATGTTAAATTTATCTATTCAAGTTTGACAACTAGTTAATTTTTTATTTAGTAGATTTAAAAGAATCATCAGTAAAGCCATAATAATTTTTAAGGCCTTCTTTTAATTGATTATCTGCTTCTGTAAATCTTGCATTTATTGTAGTATTCCAATCTGGTAATTTAGCTTTTACTTGATCTAACCAGTTTGGATCTGTTCTTAATGCACCAGAAATATCTACATTGTAAATATTTGTCCATTCATACATACAAGCTTTTTGTGCGCCATCTTCTTGAATATAAAATGTATAAGACTTATCTGATACATCCCAAAATTGTCCCTTTTCCCATAATTCAACTACTTTTTGGAATCCAGGCATCTTGTTAGCATCCCCAAAACGCTCATGTGTTAAAGTTGAATACCATATCTTCATTTGCGCTTCAAATTCTTTGCCAGTTACTAATGGGAAAGAGTCATTTAAACATGTTTTTTCTACGCCTTTATCAGTGAAGTTCTGATCAGCTCTTGCCTGCATACCTTCCGTACTTCCAGCCCAGAAAGAACCAAATGTATAAGCTACTTTTAATTTTTGTTTTTCTTCTTCGGACCACTCTGGATTACCATCATCCATAGCGTAGTTATGTATTGCCATTGGATCAAGAACGATACCTATAGTATTCTCTTGATACTGTGTACTTGGTCTAGGATAGATATCCCAATCAGCAGATTTTACTGTTCCCCAGTGTCCCTCAGTTGGATTTGCAGCATCACCCATCATCCATGGATCACCATCATTAGTTAAACAATAATTATTGATAAAGAAGTTATAACTCCACCAATCATTCGCTTCCATAATTTCTGTTGGTACACCACCAACATCATTTTGAGTCCATATAGCAGATTTTGCCCACTTTGGAATATAAGATAACATACTTGTAACTTCTTCTGAATTAAGGTTAATATGATCTCCACTTCCAGAATAATTAGCTAAGGAATAATTAATAGCTTTCGTACCAGTGTTAACAAAACTCATTGGAATGTCCATTGCGCCCCAGAAATTTTTATTATCGCCTGAAGTAGCAAAGGTAGTATACTGATCAATTGTCCAGTTTACTGGTGGTACGTCGATATTGTTTTGTTCAGCCAAACCTTTATTCACATATACGCCCCAAGGTTGTATAAATTGTGGTAAACCAGCTTGGAATCCATAGTAATTCATCATATTCATAATAGACTTATTAAAACTTTGATATGTTGGATCATCTTTAAATACAGATAAATCAGCAACTAATCCTTTTGCTACATCACTAGGTAAATTAGTAGATGCATAAATATCAGGATATCTGCCATGTTCTGCTTTAAAATTCTCAAGTTCCTGTGACCAAGCAGTTTCATTGTCATTAGGTCCACCTACTTTTGCAAAAACATTAATCTTAATATTTGGATATGTTTTGTTGAATGTTTTTGCCAATGCATAAACAGCTGCTTCATTTTGCCCTGTAAAATCTGCTGCTGTAAGGTCTTGGTGTCCAATATCTTCCATATAAATACCTGAACCTGACCAAACCATTACTGTAATTTCCCCTGCAATTCCCTTGTCCAATGACTGATATTTCTTTCCACAACCCGCAAACATAGTTGTAACCATACAAATAATTAACGAAAGAATCAACATTGTTCTAAATCTTTTCATCTTATTACCCTCCATTAATAGTAGTTTTATTGCTACAAACACATTATATTACATTTTTACTATAATATCAATACATAAAAACATTTTTATTATAATATTTACCAATTTTGTTATGTATTTTTTACATAGTTGCAATTATTTTAACACTTTCTTTAGTTAATATTGACACTTGTCCATTGATTCTATAATATTTCTTCTTTACAGCATCACATAAATCGTTGTAAACATCTATAAATATATAAAAATCGTTTTTATATATTTATTTCTTTGTATTACTTAACAATAATTATTAGTCATATTCAATATTTTTAGTTATTTTTATTAGTATAGTCTATTTTTAAACTTTTTTGCTTCTATGTTACTTTACTAGCCTTAATTATGGTTCTCTATTTGTCCTCAATAATTCGATGCTATATATAGGACAAGTCATTATTTCTTCATTTTTATAAAACCATTTTTACTAATATAAAAAAAAATAATTCTATTTAATGTAATATAGTCTTATGAAAGTCTCATAAAACTTTACTATTAAATAGAATTATTTCTTATATCAATATGTTTATAGCGGATATTTGGGTTCTGTTTCGCTACTTATTTAATTATAATTTATGGTATTTATTTACCTGCAACCATACCTTTAACTTCTTGTATAAGTTGTATTACTCTTGCTTCTAATAAATCTAGGTCTTCTTCTTTTGGATTACCTAAGAATTCAACCGGTTCAAGCATATCTAGGTTCATACCTAATCTTGTATTAATATCGTCAAGTTCTCTTTGTGCACCACCAGACCATCCATAGGAACCAAAACGTAAAACTTTACGATTAAATAATTTTTTCTTACCAAGTTCTTCAATAACCGCCGCCATTGGTGGAAACATCTTGAATTCATATGTTGGCATACCAAGAATAAGACCTGTTGATGTCCAAGCAGAAGCTAATATTGTTCCCCAACTATCATCTGGTACTCTGTGTACGTTATATGTGATATCTTCTCTTTCAAGAACTTCAATAACACGTTTTGCAGCTTTTTCTGTCATGCCATACATCGAACCCCAGATTAAAGTAATTTCTTCTCTTGCTGGTCCTTTTTGATAATCAGCATAATCGGAGTATAAGTCTATAATAGTCTTTGGATTTTTCCACATTAATCCATGTCCTGGTGCTATTAATTTAATTGGAAGTCCATTACATTTTGTGATTGCTTTTTTCACTTGCATAGAAAATGCTGCTACTATGTTAGAATAGTACCTTACTGCTTCTTTATCAAATTCTTTAAAGCCTTCTTTGGTTAACTCTTCCCCGTACTTTATATCTTCTAGAGCACCAAACGCTCCAAATGCGTCACAAGGGAATAAAATACCTGAAGCATTATCAAAAGTAGCAATCGTATCTGGCCAATGTACATTAGGAATCTCAGCAAATGATAATACATGACCATTTCCTAGATCAAGAGTATCTCCATCTTTAACTACTTGAACTTCTTCATCAGAGCCATAAAAAGCATCTAATAACTCTTTTCCTTTCTTACTGCAGATAACTTTAAAGTTATTATTAATCTTTTTAAAGTTTTCAATCCATCCAGAATGATCTGGTTCCATATGATTGACAATAAGATATTCTATAGATTCAGGCTTTATATCCAATTGATCAAGTAGGGCGAATAATGATTCAGGAACCCCATCCCAACCACATACGCCATCAATAATTGCTGTTTTTTCTCCTTTTATTATATAAGAGTTTAAAGAAACTCCGTTTGGTATCTCCCAAAGTCCTTCAAATAATATATCTGATACATTAACTGAAAGTTGAAAGATTCCTTCCGATATACTTGTAATTTGCATAACAAATCCTCCTTGATGTAAAACCATTATATTTCATTTTATAATTAGTGTTCATAATTGCATATAAAGTATCCTAATTACTTAGGCATCTTGAAATAGTTTATCACATCTACGCCATTATTAACAGTTTTTTTTGTAATATTTACAGTTTGTACAAAGAATGATATACTTATCTTTAGGTTATATTAATCATACAACATAATTACTACTTCCTTAATGAAAGAAGGTTATTAAATTATGAAAACTATCACAATTCTAGAAACTAGTTGGTGCCCCTACTGTAAACTTGCACGAAAACTAGTCGAAGAACTAAAGTCAGAAAATAGAAATTATCAAGCATTAACAGTAGATTTTATTGACGAAGAATTGCATCCTGATATTTCTAAGCAATATGACTACTACTATGTTCCAACATTATATGTAGGAGATAAAAAATTACACGAAGGTATACCTACCAAAGATATTATTAAAAATGCATTTGATTACACAATAAATTTGTAACTTAGTCACTGATAGCTATATCAATGTATATTATAATATACACATAATTTAGACAAAGGAGATAAAAAAATGAGCGTACTTACAATAACAAAAGAAAATTATGATAAAGAGGTATTAAATTCAGATAAACCTGTACTTTTAGATTTTTGGGCATCTTGGTGTGGACCATGTAGAATGCTGTCTCCACTTATTGATGAAATTGCAGGAGAAAATTCTGATATAAAAGTAGGAAAAGTAAATGTTGACGAACAACCTGATTTAGCTAAAAAATTCCGTGTAATGACTATCCCAACACTTGTTGTAATGAAAAACGGCAATGTAGCAAATACTTCTGTTGGTGTAATTTCAAAAGATGCAATTCTTAATTTAGTAAAATAATATTTTGTTAAGTTATTTCATATGCTGAATTTAGGCTTTGAATAATTTCTGTCTATCATATGTATACTTTTACTTGCCTTTCTCGAACTACGTTCGAACGGTCTGCGTAAAAATATACATATGATATCACGAAATTAGGATAGTGCTTTGAAGCATATGAAATAACAAAAAGCAGTGTATGAAAGATTTCATAAGTGCTTAGAATATTAAAGTAGCTATTATATATGACAATAGATTTTGTCGTATACAATAGCTACTTTTTTATTTAGAATCTATTAGAAACTATAGTGCCATGAATTTTGTGTCCTTAACAATATTAATT
>JAEWHU010000268.1 GCA_023387635.1 Bacillota bacterium | reverse complement strand
CATAGAAATAAGCAATGAGTTCTTTATAATCAAAGAGTTCATACTTAATGATGACAGGAGGAGCATCTACCTTGAACTTTTGATACTCAGGAGAATGGGAATCATCATGAGCCCATTGCTTAAGAGGGATATATTTGCAGATAAACATAATTAACCAGTAAATTTGTTTTTGTTGGTCTTGAATAATAGTTAATAAATAGAGTATAATGTTGTCCATAACAATGATTTTCCTTTCGAAATGTTGGTTTGGCGATTAACATTATACACGAAAATAGGGGGTCATTGTTTTTTTAATATCTGGAAATGATGTAACCCTTGAAAATAAAAGGTTTTAATAAAACAAAGTGGTGTAAAACTTTACACTAACTATAAATATGGAGGAGAAATAAAATGATAAGAATAGCACTAGTTACAATTATAATAAGCATTAGTTTGGGTCTAGTGGGTTGTAATAATTCAGAAACCAAAAACGATGTAAATGAGATTAACAAAATAACCATAGAGGAAGCAAAGGAAATAGCTTTTGAACATGCAAATGTAAAAAGTGATCAAGTTACCTTTATTCGTACCGATACTGATATTGATAACGGAGTAGAGATATATGATATAGAATTTTACCATGAAGATAAGGAATATGATTATGAAATAAATGCTGCGGATGGACAAATCTTAGAATATGATTATGATGTTGAAAATTATAGTATACCCAATGAACAAGGAACAAATGGACAAGGAACAAATGAACAAGGAGCAAATGAACAAGGAACAAATGAACAAGTAAGCGAGATAACAATTGGAGAAGCAAAGCAAATAGCATTAAAACATGCTAATCTAAAAAGTGATCAAGTTATGTTTGAAAGAGCTGAAATAGATTATGACAATGGAGTAAGAAAATACGATATAGAATTTTATTATGATAATAAGGAATATGATTACGAAATAAATGCAGCAGATGGACAAATCATGAAGTATGATTATGATGCAGAATATAATAATTCACTTAAAGACGAAATAGATAAAAGTACAGTAAAGATTACAATAGAACAGGCAAAGGAAATAGCTCTAAAGCATGCAAATTTAACAGCTGATCAAGTTACATTTGGAGAGGTAGAGTTAGATATTGATGATGAAGTTAAAGAATATGATGTAGAATTCTTCTACAACAATACAAAATATAATTATGAAATAGATATTATTACGGGAGATGTTATATCATATGATGGTCGAATAGTAGAGTAGTAATTGTATCCTATAATAGAGAACGATATAATAATAAGGCTAGATGAGGTTATTATACTTTATCTAGCTTTCTACGTGAGGTAACCTATGTTAAAAGAAGTGATACACATTGGAATAACAGTTAGTGATATGGATAGGTCTATTGATTTTTATAAAAATACTTTGGGATTAACATATCAGGGTGAAATGATTATGGAAGGTAAAGAAACTGATATTTTATTTGGAAGAAATAATTGCAAAGTAAGAGTTGCTTATCTAAATGGTAGTGAGCTTCTTAATACTCCACCGGTAGAATTGCTTCAATTTGTTTCTGATAATTGCGAAGTACGACAATCCGACCTTCATACAACTTCCATATCAGAAATATGCTTTCTAGTAGATGATATTGATACTGCTTATACAAAGTTAAAAGCAAAAGGAGTAGAGTTTATATCTGAACCACAGTTCTTCGATCTAACTACTCAAGGATTTGGTAAAAGTAAAGCAGTGTATTTTAAAGATCCGGATGGGATAATATTGGAACTACTTCAGCCGATAGAGTAAGTGATGTAATGCTAATAGGTATCAAATGGAAAAAAGATATTCTAAAGTGCTTAAACAAATTATTAGTCTCAATTCTTCGGGGTTGGGGCTTTTTTTGTTAAAGTTCCTACAACAAGAAATTAAATACTTATTGTAGGAATTTTATTAATTAAGATAATTCACTAGGGCATCACACTACCCTTTCGTATGTACTAATTAATTCTTTATCTAATAAAATTTGTGAAGATATGTTCTTCTTTTTCAGGTAATCCAAATTGTTCTTTACCTAATTTAATACTTTTCATTAAGAATGCCATGTTTTTACCTAATGTTCGCATTGTTTGCATTCCTTCTAAATCTTGCTTAACTTCTTCAGAAGAATTACCATGTACCATATTCCAATATTGGCTTGATGCAACTGGCATACCTGAGATAGTAAAGTATTTATTAAGTTCATCAAATGTTGAAGTATTTCCTCCCCTACGACAACTTACTACTGCCGCTCCAACTTTCATGGTTTTATCTGCTGTCATACTATAGAATAGACGGTCAATAAATGAAACAAGAGTTCCGTTTGCGGAAGCATAATATACAGGCGATCCAATGACAATACCATCACAATCCTTAAATTTTGGGGCAACTTCATTCACTAAGTCATCAAATACACATTTCCCTGTTGTTTTGCATTGACGACAAGCTATACACCCTCTAATATTCTTATTTCCCACATGTATGATTTCAGTTTCAATACCTTCTTTATTTAATGTTTTAGAAACTTCTTCTAAGGCTGTATAAGTACAACCTTTAATATTGGGACTACCATTTATTAATATTACCTTCAATTATATTTCCTCCTATCTTACAAGGCTTGCTAACATCTCTACAGATGATGCCTCTTGATGGTTAAAGAAAGAGCTTTCTTTTTTGTCTAAAGCAGTGATTTTATTCATGTCATCTTCACTTAATTCAAAATCGAAAATATCTATATTTTGAATCATTCTTTCTTTATTAACTGTCTTTGCTAGTGGGACAATTCCTCTTTGGAGTAACCACCTTAAAATAACTTGTGCAACTGATTTACCATACTTGTCTCCAATTGATTTTAAAGTAAGATTATCAAACATTCCATTTCTTCCTTCAGCAAAAGGAGCCCATGCTTGTAGTTGTACCCCATACTTGTTATTAACTTCTTGTGCAACTAATTGTTGATGGAATGGATTAATCTCAATTTGATTTACAGCAGGTGTGACTTCATTGAATAAAGCCATGTCAACTAAACGGTCTGGATAGAAGTTTGATACTCCTATTGCCTTAATTTTACCTTCTTTATTCAAAGCTTCAAGGGCTCTGTAGGTACCATAATAATCACTTACAGGTTGATGAATTAAAACTAAATCCAAATAATCTAA
>JAEWHU010000153.1 GCA_023387635.1 Bacillota bacterium | reverse complement strand
TGATTCCTTTTTTAACTACACTTCCCAAAATAGTTCCCGTTACAATGGTTATTGTATTCACAATTGTTCCTATCATGTAAAATCTCCTCTATAAACTTATGTGCATATATTTTGTATTTTATTTTTTTATCTTATATCCATTCCTTGATGTCTTTTTATTTCGTTTTCAAGTTGAATGATTCCATCTTCGTGTTTTGGTTGTCCTATTAATATATTCATCTCTTGCCTCCATAGAATTATATAATTTTATAACAGAAATATGTTTGATTAGCAGTGAATCTCGGTTACATATGTTCCTGATGTGAACATTTTGTATAAACCTTCTACTCCGCACCTTACCATACTTGATACAGCAGCGTCTGTATAGAATGCCATGTGCTGTGTCATTATTACATTTGGGAATTGGCGTAGATAAGCCATCTCTCTGTTACTAAATATGTCGTTGCGTCTATCAAAGTGATAAATGCCCTGTTCTTTATCTATACAATCGATAGCTAAAGCACCAATTTTTTCGTTTTCAATATTATCTATCAATGCATCCGTATTCATTAGTTCTCCTCTTGCACAATTAATGAGTACTACTCCATTCTTCATTTTGGCTATAGAGTCGTAATCAATAATATATCTAGTGCTTTCTAAAAGTGGCATATGAAGGCTAATCACATCACATTCTTTATATAATGTATCTAAGTCTACATAGGTTGCAATCTCTTTGGTTTTATCATTTTCATAAACATCATAAGCCAGTAAACGACAACCAAAACTAGATAGATACTTTAAAACGGTATATCCTATACGGCCTGTTCCCATTATACCAATTGTTAAATCTTTTACTTCACGTCCTTGCAATCCTACAAGAGAATAATCATTTACATGACCACGCCATAAAGCCTTCTTGTAATTTCTAAGGCTCATTAGAATTAACATTAATGTAAAATCAGCGACGGCACTTGGTTCATAATTGGCATTACAAATCTGCATCCCTATCTTTTTGGCATAATCAATATCAATATGATTATATCCAATGGTGCGTGTGGATATATACATGATACCTCGTGCTTTTAGACCATCTAATAAGCTTTGGTTAATATCTCCCTGTCCTAATATAGTAATTCCATCATATCCATTTACCAAGTCAATATTTTCTAAAGAAAGTATTTCACTGGTATATGTAATATTAAGTTTGAAAGTATCCTCCATAATTTTAAAGTCTTTTCTTTCATCATCTCGAACTTCAAATGCATATATTTTCATTATAAAACCTCTTCTTATTTATTTTCGAATTATAAAGTATTTTACCCTAAATATTATAAGATGTCTATTCGAAAATATACATGGATACAAAAATACAATATTATTAATTATTGTGTATTCTGTCTAATTGCATACCAAAGGAAACAAGAATATTTATTCTAAAAGGTAAACTTAAATAATTGAATGGCATCTTTACCATTAACTCTAACTATCTTAGGTGGTTTGGCATATTCTATACTTATTTTATTCACATCCTCTATATAAACTAATCCGTTCGTATTCATTATATTAATCAGGCTCGCCATTCTATTACTCGGGAAAACTATATAAGCAACACTTTTCATACTTGGCTTTAACAATTGTATAATATCATTTGCTAATACATCCAATCGAATATCGAATGGTGGGTCACAGATAACACTGTCAAATTTATTCGCGTATTTATTCTGTATAAACTTAGTTAACCCAATATTAAGATCATATTTTACATACTTTAGACCACCATTTTCTCTAAATCGATTATCACGTTCAAAAAGCACTACATTTTTATTTAACTTGTATGCATACTTGGCGATGGAGGGAGTAACTAAACAAGCGGTATAACCTTCACATAATGTTGTTAAATTAGCTGTAGTTTCAACAGAAAAGAAATACTGCATAAATTCTAACTGTTGATCTAATGTAACATAAGACTCAGTATTATTATAAGACATCTCCACATAAGGAAATATAATGTTATTCCTATGTGCATAAAGCCTATCAATGTTGTTATAATCCATTAATGATAATATGTTCTTCTTATGTACATCTAAGTCAAAATCATCCTCTCTTTTAACAAACCGTAACCAAATGAATGCATTTGGATTCCTAATATCATCATGATGTAAACTATAATCACAATACTCTAACTGTAAGCCATGGTCATGTATTAGATTCCATACCTTTAATATCCATCCTGGTTTTGATAATATCACTAAGCGGCCATCTTTTTTTAGTTTTTTACTAGATATTTTTAGTAAATGTTCAAATTGCTCAAATTCGAATCCTGTTTCAAGGTGAAACCTACTTATTGGGTAGTCTATAGAGTTATTAATTTGATTCGCAAAGCCCACAATTGCTACATCAAATTCTCCATTAATTTCTCCATACTCATGTTCTATAAAGTCGATAGATACATTAGAGGAAATTGATTCTGTATATTTGGATTCCGATAAAAGTTGGTTGATATAATCACGTAATTCATTAGATATATTATAGCAACAACTTGATTCTACATTGATTGTTAATAATTTGTGTGGGGTAAAAATATATGATATTAATAATGATGCAATATCTAAATGTGAGCCTATTAAAAGTACATTATCAGTTTCCAAAATACATCCTAAATTAACAAAGGATAATGCTTTATCTAGCCCAAATATATTTGAATTAAGGAACTCTGTGTATTCATTTTCATAAACTATCTCCGTTGCACTAATTACATCTTCTGTAGATGCATATTGTAGTATGGAATTCATCGTTAGAACCTCCTTAAAATGAATTAATAAGGCCTAACCATTGTTTATTGAATATAGAACAAAAGACTACAAAAAAGCATAGCTTTCTTGTAGCCTAAAATTCGCAATCTATTATATATAAAGAAGCTTACTTAATAAGAACCTGTATTATATGTAATAAAAATTATAATACATATTTATTAAAAACATATATTACTAATATTAGTTTCAGGTACTATTCTAAGTGATAAACTTTTATATAAAATCATGAAAATAGTTTTAGTTCTATAAGAAGTATGTATTCTAATTACAATTAAAAGAGTACACAAATAAAGCCTAATGGTTAAGCATTTTATTACTCTTTTAATCAATTCTCGATTATGAAAATTGATTAGTAATTAATTACACAATTTCATCTTATACCTCCTGGACAACACTATTTACAGTAAATATAACAAATATTGGTAATATAGTCAACTCTCAACTTAATCCTATAATAAGGACATGTATAATGGATTAGCATTTGGCTTTTCGTACGTTCTCTGCATTTACAGACAAAAAAAGTACAATAACCTTTTAAAAGTCATTGCACTTTTTTTCATTCTTATGTTTCACAAGTTAATCATTAGAAAATCTAGATAATCCTACAATTGAAAGATACCCTAGCACAAAGGTTATCAGGGATATAATTATAGTAGGAATCCACCAAGATAAAACAGCATTATTTGGTATTGCCGGGAATATTATACCACGGAAAATTTCCGAAGTAGATCCAAGTACAAAACCAATTATTATACAATAAGTCTGATGTGCATATTGTTTCATCATCCATTCGAGAGGTTTTGTAATTAAAAATATACCGATTAAAGTTGCAATACCTAACATACCAATATAAACAATATCGAATTTTGTAATAGCTAAAAGCATATCATCATACATTCCAAGAACAATCAACATATGGGATGTACTGATACCAGGTAACACTAATGCAAGTGCAATACAAACACCTGTTACGAATAACATGAAATAGTGTAATAGACCTGAACCTGAGCTAATATCTATTTTGCCAACAGATATAAATCCTATGGAAATAACTATCACCAATCCTATGAAGAAATAAATAATGGATGAAATATTAATGGATGATGATTTTGTTTTTTTGTACAGAGCTGGAATACCTCCAATTACGGCTCCTAGAAAAAAGAAAGATACTGGAATTGGGAACTTCTCCAATAGCCATTTAATAACAAAGGCCAATGAACCTATACCAACGGCTGCACCAATACAAAACTTCATAAGGAATTTTATGTTTTCCTTAATGTCCTTAAAGAAATTACTAATGGTACCGATTAGTTTATCGTAGATACCTAAAAGTATGGCCATCGTACCACCACTTACTCCTGGAACACTCATTGATGAACCAATGATGAACCCTTTTAACATAATGATTAAATTACTTTTCATTTTATTTCCTTTCTTTTTAACAATCAATTTTGTTAATCTGCAATTCATGTCTTATTTTTACTGAGAATACTTTTATTATCGGATACATGAGCCACAAAAGTGGTTTACTTGATACCCATAATTGTTTCTTTCGGAAGATACGGATTTTTTCCACCATAAACATACTTTTTGCCGTAAAGCATATCATATTGCAATAGTTTCATATTTTCATTATCCTCAATATCATCCATATATCGTTGATGAAATTTAGTCATAATTCCATTATTTATACCAATACGTGAAAGTAAATAAGCATTCAATTGGTAAGCAGATAAATCCAATCTAACTTTATCCATTGTGTAATTACTCCATATGATATATTCTGTTTGATATTTGTTTTGTTTTAAGTCTTCGTCATTTAAAGACAAGGGTGGCAAATGATCTCCAAAAAAGACTACAACTGTAGGCTCTTCGTAAATCGACAAAATATCTGTTAAATCTCCTATAAATTTGTCTGTCTCAGAAAGTTGATTCACATAATACTCCAATTGATTAATATAATTTTCATCTATAATGTTCTCGTCTTTATTAAAGATATGATTATCATTAGATGGTATTACACTTATTCGTTTTTGACTGTCTAATTTTTCAGCAATATATTCTCCATGTGATTGAACAGTTATTGCATAAATAAAATCCCTAGTGGAATCAGCCTTAAGAGCATTTAATATTTCATCTGTTAACACCTTATCTTTAGCCCACCCAATAGGATTATATTCAATATTGTCCATATGTTCTATGGAAACAAAATTATCAAAACCCAATCTACAATAAACTTCGTTTCGCTTATAAAAAGTGGCAGTATTATTATGAATTGCATAACTATGATATCCTAATTCTTCTAGATTTGTACATATGCTTTCAACGGTTGATTTTTGTAATATAGTCCTGTAAGGGTACTCTCCTTTGCCAAAAAAGTCCGTATTCATTCCAGTTAAAACTTCAAATTCTGTATTTACGGTACCTGCGCCCAAAGATGGTACTGTAAGAAAACCAGATGAAAATTCATTTCTCATCTTAGTAAAATTAGGTATAGGATTTTCGCTAAAGTTATACCCTATTAAGTTATTAATATCAAAAAATGATTCTAGTTGAACCATAATAATATTGGGATTTTGCTTAGTATTATTATAGTTATTATATGGTATATTTTCAATATCATTTTTAATTTCATCTATCCGCTTTTTGGAATAATCCTTTGGTTTATCAATACCATGATCAAATGTTGTAATTGATAAGGAATATGCAAACCCATAATCCATATAAGCATCATGAAGATTGTCAAAGCGCTCTGACAAAATATTCATATGTCTTGCTAAGATAGAGAATACTAAAAAGAGAGATATGGCTGCCCCTATTATAGTTAACGACAATTTTACCTGAGAATTACTTTTACATGATTTCTTCCATAATTTAATCATTAGAACTGTAATAATTATGATAGCAATAATAAGAAGAATCATCTTTAATGAATTAGGTATAGGAATAGTTTTAAACGTAGATTCTAATTCATAAAAATCCATTACAGATAAAGGTGTTAATCGAAAACACATAATTATATAATTTAATATACCGATTATTAACCATATGGTAGATATTAGAAAGAATATAAATCTTTTTCGATTAGTTAATAAGGCTAAGGCTAAAGATATAAATATTATTA
Organism: Bacillota bacterium; assembly: GCA_023387635.1. Taxonomy (GTDB): domain Bacteria; phylum Bacillota; class Clostridia; order Lachnospirales; family Lachnospiraceae; genus Anaerocolumna. Next base: position 9,838 of record JAEWHU010000153.1, on the reverse strand, counting down.
GTATATTCAGTAAACTCATGATTGGATTGGTGAACATAAAAACTAATCCTTTTGTTACATTGCGCCTGAGTAGAGCCTCTATAATACATGTGATTAATATAGATACAACTATTATTGATAATATTTGATACTTTTTTGATTGCCTAGCTTTCGATGTAAAACTTTCATATGATTTTTTTATATTTAATATCATTCGTTTGCACTCGCTTCTAAGTACTTCTAGGAAATTATACTTTAATTGATTCATTTGTCAAGTTATTATACATATTTCTTTTTCCTTATCTTATTTAAATACATGGATGAGTTAGCACACAATAAATCTAGTAAATTTATTTTGCTAAATTGTACCATATATTAACAAGGAACACAAGTTCTACTAAGTTCTTACTTATACTATTCACTTAGAAAATTGTTAGTTTTTTATAATATATAATTCAAAAGTTAGGGTGCAATATAATAAATTTGACAATTAGAAATTAGAATGATATAATAGTTTGAAGTTCAAACTATATTAGTTAGGAGGAATCCCCATGGCCCAATATCAAGATAAACTAAACAGATATTTAGTGGAACTGTTTAATGATGTTTTAAAAGCCGAAGAACTATCACTGATCAAAGAATATGGAAATCTATCTTTAAAAGAATTCCATGTTATTGAGGCCGTATGTTTGGCCAATGATAATAACGGTGATAATAGCACTGCTTCTATTGCAGAAGCACTTAAAATTACTGCGGGTTCTTTAACGGTTGCAGTTAATACTTTAGAAAAAAAAGGTTATTTAGTTAGAAAAAAAATAGATAAAGATAAACGGATTGTACGTATATATCCAACTGAACTGGGTCTTGAGGTCAATAGATATCATGAGAAATTTCATTATGAAATGGTAGGTAGTATCTTATCAATAATAAATGAAGATGAAGCGGATATCCTACTGAAGGCTTTAGAAGATATTAGAACTTTTTTTAATAATAAATATATTCAAAATAAGGAGACATTATAATGGTGAAAATTATTACTGACAGTACCAGTGACATTGCAAAAGAGGATCAGGTTAGAATGGATCTTACAGTTCTCCCTTTAATTGTTAATTTTGGAGAACAATCATACAAGGACGAAATTGAAATTTCACGTAGTGAATTTTATGATAAATTAGAAAAAGCTGAAGAATTACCAACCACATCACAAGTGAATCCTGCAGAGTTTGAGGAAGTCTTTCAGAAAGCCATAGACGATGGTGATGAAGTAGTTGCAATTCTTATCTCCTCTGAGCTTAGTGTAACTTACCAATCTGCAGTTATCGCAGCAGATATGGTTTCATCCGATAAGATACATATCGTAGATTCTACATCTGGTTCCTTTGGTTTAGCTTTACTAGTAAAAGAAGCAGTAAAATTAAAAGAAGCAGGCTTTAGTGCAAAAGACATCGCAGATAGAATACGAGACTTAACAAAACGACTTAGATTAGTAGCGGTAATCGATACCCTAAAATATTTAAAAATGGGTGGAAGGTTATCAGCAACCTCTGCTATGATAGGCGGTTTTTTAGGCATCCACCCAGTATTAAAAGTTCAGGAAGGTAAAATCATTCCTGTTGGGAAAGCAAGAAGCACTAAATCTGGTTTAAAAAAATTAAAAGAATTTTTAGATAATGAACCAGCAGATTTTAAGTATGGATTTTCTTTTGGTCATTCGAATGCTCGTGATAGACTTGATAATTGTATTGATTATTTTAAGCCATTTTTGGAGACAGATGACATATTAATCTGTAATATTGGTAGTGTTGTTGGAACGCATACCGGGCCAGGGGTTGTAGGAATTTCATATATTACGAAAGAATAAGCAAGATTATTAATAACTAGTATAAAATAAATACAGTGTAACATGCGTACCATTATAGTAATCATGTTACACTGTAAAATTCTTAATATCCTTTTAGTGTATCATCTACAATTCTCTTATCATTTATGCCTTTGGCATTCAAAAGTGTTTTAACCGATTCTAGGACAGCAGGGGCTCCTGAATTATAATAATATGCATTGTTACCATATTGGGTAGCAAGCTTTGTTAATTTATGTTGTGTCTCCTCAGGGGTCACTGTTTTATGCAACGTTATTTTGGGATTGTTATTAACGATTCGTTCTATTTCCTCCTCAAACAAGTAAAATTGATAGGAGGCATATACAACTTCAACTGGTCTATTCATATCATTCTCTAATTCCTTAAGTAAAGCACGTATAGGAGTAATACCAACACCGCTAGCAAATAGAACAAGAGGCGATGTTCTATCCATAAGTTTGAACCATCCAAAAGGTCCAGAAAGAGAAACCTTCTCACCTTTTTTCATTGATATCAATTCCTTTTTATAACTACTAGGTTCTTTACCTGTTCTTATTCCTAACAGTATATATCCTTCTTCTGGTATTGATGCCACTGAAAATAATCTATAATCCGTTCCCTTTATATCTTTACCAATTAGCTTGAATATCCCATGTTCACCTGGATTCCAAGTAAAACCAGGTGCTGTTGCTAACTTAATAACATAATAGTCCTCGTATGGATTCTCAATAGATTCAATTGTCGCTATTGACTTTCTAAATAATCCCTTGAAATGTTTTATGTTAGTAATGAATTTTAATGCTTCTTTTAACTGCATAATTTGACCTCCAATTTCTGTTGATAAGTGATAGGATTCATTAACACTCACTTATACTCCACTTCATTTTTTATTTTATTTTCAATATTTTTTCCTATATATTTCATTTGTTCTATAAATGCAACTTTTTCATCTTCCGTAAATTCATCCAGTAAAAAATTCAGATATTTCATATGTTCTTCATTTATTTTATTAAAGGTAATTCTTCCTTTCTCAGTTATCTCAACCCAAAAAATTCTTTTATCCTCAATGTCTTGATCTTTGCGTACATAACCTTCCTTTACTAATTTGCTCACCATATGTGTGATCGTTCCGCTAGTTATAAGAGCAACATCACCAAGCTCTTGTGTTTTAACCCTACCTACAGCATTAAGATGAGCCAGTATTGGGTAACTACTCCCACTAAGTCCAAGTTCCGCTAAGTTCTTTCCTAAACTATTCATTAAAGTAATTGTTAGTTTCTTTAAAACTACCATTAATCTCACATTGGTTTCCATCTATATAACCTCCTCATATGTAATTTCAAAATAATATCTTGATATAAAGATATTATAACATTCTAATATCTTAACGTCAAGATATTATTCATATTATATTCTAATATTATAAAAAAAAGTCTAGGTTTCTTAATCGAAACCTAGACTTTTTTTATGGACACTCTAAAATCACAACTACTTTCTTCTCTTCATCAAAACATACCCAACAACAGCCAAACATCCCTGTGTTATTGGAACTGCTAGCCAAACTCCATTTATGCCCATCATATTTGGTAAGATTACACCTACTAATAAAGCTAATAGTATTGGTTCACCATAGATAAGAATATAAGCCGCCTTATTTTGGCAAATAGCATAAAAATATGATGTAGTAATACGTAAGAATGCAGCAAATAATAACCCTGAAATAAAGTAAGGCAATACTTCCTTATACATGGACAAAGTCTCTTGGGAAACACCAAACAATTTTGGAACTGCAGTTCTTAAGACATATAAGCTTATCATAGATACTACAGTTATTCCGTATGCTGTTTGATATGCCATCCTTCGTACAGTTTTTAATGACTCTTTCTCTTTAGCTCCAAAGTAACGTCCAATGAGAGGTTGCGAGCCATCACCTACTCCTTGTAATAGTAGTTGGACTACACATATTACATAACTAAGAACCGCGTAGCTGGATACCGCTTCATCACCACCATAAACGCTAGCACCTTTGTTAAGAATAATAATTACTATATTTGGAGTTAATGTTAATCCAAAAGGTGAAACCGAAGTAACGAGAATATTCTTAAAGTATTTACTACCCAAACTAAAACTTACATGTTTAAAAATTCTAACTTTAAATATCAAAAATAAAATAGTTATTATACATGAAACGGCCTGTCCAATCACAGTTGCTATTGCAGCACCACCAGTTCCAAGGGAATACTCAAAAACTAATAGCCAATCTAATACAACATTTACTATGAATCCTGCAAACATTGAAACCATAGCAGTAACTGCTCCCCCATTGTTTCTTAATATAGGCAGTAGTCCTGTTCCAAATATCTGAAATATGGCTCCATAGACTATTATTTTCATATAAGATTTTGCATATTCAAGTGTCTGACCTTTTGCTCCAAACAGCCAAAGGATGGGACTATATGTAAGCCATATAAAAATTGTCAATATTACACTCGCCATTAGTAATAGGATTAAAGTGTTTCCCTGATATTCTTTTTCAGCTTGCTTATCTTTTTTTCCAACACTAATTGCTAAACCGATGGCACCTGCCATTCCTATACCAGCACCAGTTGCTTGTATCAAAGCTTGTAGAGGATATGCTATATTAATTGAAGCAAGTCCTGCATCTCCCAAACTTCGTCCAACAAAAAAACCATCCACAATGGCATATATTCCTGAAAATGCGAATGCTATCATAGATGGCAACACATACATCCAAAATTGTTTCTTAATCATACTAATTTTCTAACTCCATTTCTTTACTTAATAATTGAAAGAACCGATTGTTGCTTCAATCATTTTTTATCGTTTGTAAACCCCATTATGTAATCCATACTATACAAGTAGATAGTATGGAAATGCCCTCACAAATCTTTACTCGTATTTTTATTTATTTAATGTTAAAAATCCTGAGCCTTCTATAAGTTCTTGCTCACTAAATAATCTTGCAACTACTTCTTGGTAATCACCGAGTCTTTGTGATTTTTTAATCTTTTTTGCGTATTTCTCATGATTTGTAAACATATGAATCATATAAAACCATAATTCTTTCATTTTGTATAATACATTTACATCACCAGATAGTACTTTTTGATAATCTTGACAAACTAAATCATGAAAGTCTTTTAGTCTTTGTTTATCAAGTACATTATTATTACTAAACTCATTAATTAATCCAGGATTAGCGATTAACCCTCTACCAAGCATTATTGTATTCACACTAGAATATTCATCCAAAAACTTTTTGTAATCATCTGCTGTAAAAATATCTCCATTATAACATACTGGATTCTTACTTAAAGCTAATGCTTCCTTAAAAATTACCATATTAGGTTTGTTTTTATAATAATCTTTTTGAAGTCTTGGATGTATGATAAGCTCTTCCATAGGAAATTTGTTAAAAATTTCAATCAATTTATAGAATTCATCAGGCTGTTCTATTCCTATTCTTGTTTTTACTGATATTTTTGTAATAGAAGCAGAAAAAATTTCGTCTAAAAATCGTTCAAGTTCTTCTCTTTGTGATAGAAACCCAGATCCTTTATGTTTTGATACTACAGTGCCTGAAGGACATCCTAGATTCAAGTTAATCTCATTATAACCTAACTGCTTTATTTCCTTAGAAGAATTGATAAAATGGTGTGCTTTATTTGTTAGTATTTGTGGTATTACAACTAATCCCCTGTTGTTTTCAGGTAAGATATCTTTCATCTGTTTGGTTTTATATTTTCCGTTTTGCTGAGGTTCTATAAAAGGCGTAAAATATTTGTCTATATTATGAAAGAAAGTATTATGAGCATTTCTATAAATGTACCCAGTTACCCCTTCCATTGGTGCAAAATAAAATTGCATATTTTAAGTATCTCCTTTACCTATGTAATTGTCTATCGTATTATTTCATAAATTATGAATATCATGTTAACAGATTTATAATTAAAAGCCAACTATTATTCATTAAAAATTGATTGAATGTCCTTTTGTTTTTATAACACATCTTTATTTGTATACATAGAATTACCATGGCAGAAATAAATATGTCTAGGTCTTCTATTTGTAAACCTAGACATATTTTTTAATGTATCCTAATGTCAATATAACTTTATTCTCTTAATCATAATGTACCCAATAAAAGCCAAGCTCACTTGAGTTAATGGAACAGCTAACCAAACCCCGTTTAATCCTATAAGCTTTGGCAAAATTACCCCTACTAATAATCCTAGAAGCAATGGTTCTCCATATATTAGTATATATGCTGATTTATTATTGCATATTGCATAGAAATATGAAGTGGTTATACGTAAGAATGCGGCAAATAATAAGCCAGCAATAAAGTATAGAATTACTTCTTTATACATTAATAAAGTACTATGGGATACACCAAAAAATTTAGGTACAGTCTCTCTAAGAATATATAAACCAATCATACTGACGGTGGTAATTCCAAACGCTGTTTTATATGCCATCTTAAGAACTATATTTAATGAGTCCTTCTCCCGTGAACCATAATAGCGTCCAATGAGAGGCTGTGCACCATCCCCAACACCTTGTAACAGAAGTTGTACCACACTTACTACATAACTTATCACCGCGTAACTAGATACCGCTTCGTCACCTCCGTAAACACTAGCGCCTTTGTTTAGAATGATGATTACTATGTTTGGAGTCAATGTTAATCCAAAAGGTGATATTGAAGTAACCAGAATGTTCTTAAAGCATTTACTATGCAAATTAAACTTGACGTGCCTATATATCTTTACTTTAAAAAGCAAATATGAACTTGATATTATAAAGGAAACTGCCTGTCCAGCAATCGTTGCTACTCCTGCTCCACCAGTTCCAAAATGATACACATATACTAATAACCAATCAAGTACAACATTAGCAATAAATCCTGCTAGCATTGCAATCATGGTAGCAAATGCCCCACCATTGTTTCTAATAATAGGAATTATCCCTGTACCAAATATCTGGAATACTGCACCATATATTATTATTTTCATATAAGATTTTGCATATTCCAAAGTCTGACCTTCTGCTCCGAACAATTTAAGGATTGGTTCATAAGAAATCCAAATAGTAAATGTAACTATTACACTCATAAATAGTAGTAATAATAATGTGTTTCCTTGGTATTCTTTTTCCGCTTCTTTATCTTTTTTTCCTGAACTAATTGCCAATCCTATAGCGCCAGCCATCCCTATACCAGCTCCGGTTGCTTGGATAAGTGCTTGTAAGGGATAAGCTATATTGATGGAGGCAAGTCCTGCATCACCTAAACTTCTCCCAACAAAAAAGCCATCTACTATGGCGTATATCCCTGAAAATGAAAATGCTATCATAGAAGGCAATACATATCGCCAAAATTGCTTCTTGATCATACTATTTCTTTCTCCATTCATTCTTTTCCTATGGTATTTGCCATTCTCCCCATTACTTTCTTTTTAATTAAAAAGAACTACAAGAATATTTTGCTATATACTTTAGGATATAAAAACAAGGAAACTATAACCTTGTGTAAAGTTATAGTTTCCTTTATTGTTTAACAGTATTCATTACTTACTTGTTTCGATGTACAATTTACCTGTATCATATGTGTTACTTTTTAGCGATAATGATATACAAATAGTCAGTTGGATATGATTTCTGTATTACACTAAATCCCGCAGCTATTAGTTCTTGTTCCATAGTTGATACAGGAATTCTTATATGCATTGGTGGACCACTCATCGAATTCTCATTTTTTTCATATTCAAAGCACAGAAAATATCCGCCTACTTTAAGAACACGTTTAATTTCTTGTAACGTTTTAGATAACGGATTAACTTCATGCAAAATTAATGATGCTATTACAATATCAATTGAATCATCTGTAAGTGGAATGTTATCAGTTCTTCCTTCAACCAATTGGATATTTGTAATATTTTTATCCTTAGATTTAGAATCTATAAACTCTAACATTTGAGAATCTGAATCTAATGCATAGACTAAGTTATCAATCATCCTCGCTGCTGGAATGGATAGATAACCTGTACCTGCACCTAAATCTAAAATCGTATTAGATTTTTTAATAGGGAGCATACTCAACATTTCTTCTGGTGATAATACTTTTAAACGTTCAGGATTCTCTAAAAAGTTTATTTTTCTCTCTAAATTACTCATTACATTTGAAGGGTTTTCTTCTTTATTCATAATCACTTTTCCTCTTTCAGTTTAAATCCTGCATAATTACAGGTTATGACTTTTTCGTTACTATAGCATAGATAAGAGAGTGCCATAACTCCTTCTTAAATATAACTCATTATACATGTAGTATAACTTTATAACAAGTCTTGTATTAAAGGAGGTATCTTTCCTCTTCTCCTAATCTAAAAGCATGCTCATTGCTTTCGAAAATCATAAACATCTTTTTTAACATTCAACTCCAAACCGTTTATTATTATCGTTTGATCATTCAACCATTCCATATCAGCTTCTTCACAACGATACTGCCAATAAATATTTTTTGTTTTACCATTTTTATTATTTTTTAAAGTGCATAAAACTGCATAACTAGTGGTTGCACCACCATTATTTAAATAAGCAGTTACGGTATATGTATCATTGGGAGAAGTTGATGCGGCAAGATATTCTTGACCTTTTATTCTTTGAGTATCAAAAAATGCCCAATTAATCGCATAGGCTATCACGATAACCATTGTAACTATAATAATACTGATTCTTATAAAAATCTTTTTTATTTTCTGTTTCATTATTTCCCCCAATTCGAAATTTTCTTTACATAGTACACCTTTCTGATAGAACAAATTTCTAAATTCACTAGCATTAAATCACTAAAATTTAAAGTTTACAAATGCTATACAACCATATTCATTACTTTTTTTAAATCCACATTTTTCATAGAATCCAATTGTGTTTGGTTGGTCTTCTGTCAATAGTATTTTCTGATATACATTATCATATATTTTAGCAATCTTATCCAAGAGCAAAGAACCAATGCCATTATGTTGGTATTCATTAAGAACTAATAAATCTTGAATATAAATAATCGAGTAACCATCACCAATTACTCTAATGATGCCTATCAATCGGTCATTTTCCCATGCAGATATTACTTTAAGCGAATTCTTATATGATGCTTCAAGCATTTTGGGATTGTTAGTATAGTTATTCCATCCTACATTAGAATATATCTCAATTAATTTGTTTAAACTTGGTATTACATTTTCTTTTATTTCAATATTCATTTAATAATTCTCCTAATTAATTCATATGTATAATTGTAATTATATTATTGTTTAACTGGGTTATATTTTAGGTTATCGTAGAGTTTAGATAATTCATTTACGGGAGCATATTTTGTTTTATAATATACTCCATCTATGGATACAATGTTAGTCGAAATCATAAACTCCCTCTTACTACCATCTCTCATAACGAGTGTATATATTAGTATTTGACCATTATAGTCATTTTGCTTCACTTTATCATATACAACTACTTTTCTTAACTTGATAATACTGCTAAATTATCATTGATATATTTTCCATATTAAGGTATAATCAAGATAGAAAAGGATATCAGATGCAAAATCTGATGCCCTCAGTATAGAATTTAAAGAAATAGCATCCTAAACTTTGGACGGGTCAGGATGCTATTTCTTTTTGTTTTGTTTATTATCTATATATGATAAAGCCGCAAACACAAGTAACAATAAAGTCAATACTTCACTTATACTCATGGGCACCCCTCCTTTTTATGTACTAGAGGGCACTTGCGCCAAACAAAGAATGCATCCAAATCTTTCCTATCTTGATAAAAATAGTATATCATACCAAAATTTGGAACACAAGTTCGAATATTTTTTTGTATTTACTTCTGTTCATATATGTGGTCCATGTCCGTCCAGATACTGTATAAAAGGTTATGCAATATAGTTCTTAGCTTGAGTTTCAAACAGATCACGGT